>JAPLMO010000001.1 GCA_026386995.1 Planctomycetota bacterium
TGCCTGGAACTCGCCCGCGTCCTCAAAAAGACCGGCTCGTTCTATTACCATTGCGACTGGCATGCCAGCCACTACGTCAAGGTGATGCTGGATCAGATTTTTGGGGAGAATCAGTTCCAAGCAGAGATTGCCTGGAAGCGAACATCAGCCCACGCCAACGTAATCAAGAGTTACGCCGTGGTGAAAGACTCGATTTTCTACTACACGCCCTCTGAAGACTACACGTGGAACCAGCAGTACGTCCCGTACGAGCCAGAGTACCTAGAAATGTTCTTCGACCAAGTCGACAAAGATGGTAGGCGGTACTCACGGCGGGACCTTACCGCCTCAATGCAGAGAGCGTCCAGTGGGCAACTTTACGAGTGGAAAGGCATCCGTCCTCCTCCGTCGCGTTGTTGGGCTATGACAAAGGACAGAATGGATGCACTTGACGCTGAAGGAAAGATACATTGGCCGAAGAAGGAAGGCGGCATGCCGCGCCTGAAGCTTTTTCCGGAGGACTTGCCGGGCGTTCCCTTGTCCGACGTTTGGACAGACATTCCGCCGCTCCACAACCTCGCCGCAGAACGTCTCGGCTATCCCACTCAAAAACCCCTCGCCCTTCTCGAACGCATCATCCGGGCCTCGTCGAACCCGAACGACATCATTCTCGACGCCTTTTGCGGTTGTGGCACGGCCCTCGTGGCGGCCGAGAACCTTGGCCGCCAGTGGATCGGCATCGACATTTCGCCTACCGCCTGCCGCGTCATGGCCAAGCGGCTGCGCGATGTGTGCCACGTGCGGGAAGACGAAAAACTGTGGCGGGCCGGGCGGGGTTTCGTTGTCCGCGATCTGCCGTGGTCCGAGGACCAACTGCGAAGGCTGCCGCCGTTTGAGTTCGAGAACTGGGCCGTCATCGCCCTGGGCGGCGTGCCCAACAAGACCCAGGTCGGCGACCACGGCATCGACGGCCGCATTTACCCCATCAGTTCCCTGCCCCGAAAGAGCGGCGAGGCCGTCGGCGAACTCGCGTTCATGGACGTGTGGTACCCCATCCAGGTGAAGCAGAAAGACAAGGTCGGCCGGCCCGACATTGACTCGTTTGAGGCGGCCCTTCAACGTGAAAAGCGCACAACCGGTTTCTTCGTTGCCTTTGACTATTCCAGCGACGCCATGACCGAAATCGGCGCGTTCTTCAAGCGCACGGGCATCATGATCCGCGCCCTGACCGTCAAGGATATCCTGGATGAACAGATTGCGAAGAAATTGGCGTAGATTCTTCCGCTAGTCTTTGTTAGTATTTGTCCAAGGCCCGATAAGCCTGTGGCGGATGCGAGGTTACAACCATGACAAACAAAGAATTCTTTGACTTCTGCTACAACCAATACAGACTCGAAATTGAACACGGCGAATCCGTATATCGACGTGGAGCGTTCTTGTTGACAAGCCAGGCTATTTTGGGGGCAATGGCCTACTCCCTGGCTTCCTGCAAGTACGTAAACGAACTGTTTACGCGAATCGATGTATTTAATTACTATGCTTGCACTTCAGGCGCGCTGGCGCTTGTCGCAATCAGCGTGATTTACATGCTAAAGGCGGTCATGCCTAGGCCCTATCCGGACATTGAGACTATGCCTGAGTGGGTTAGGTGGCGCGAGAAAATGCTCTGCCACATTGCATCTCAGCCTGAAGACCAAAAGGACACTGACAGCCTATTCCCGCAAGTTATCGTTCGTATGGCGGAAGCACAAAAGGGCTGGGCGCTGAAGAATGAACCCCGAAGGCAGAATATTCGAAGTGCAATACTTTACGCTTCTTTAGCGCTCGCGTGTATAGCCGGACAGGGCCTTTTCCTGTTTATTCTTCGTGTTAGGGAGACGATCAATGTCTGAGAAAGACAAGCAAGAGCCCAAGACTCCTGCGCCGGAAGCTCCACCTCTTCGCGACATAACGGCTGACCACGAGCCGCCAGTCCTTCGCCAAGGCGCTAAGCCGACTGGCAAGGGTCCGCCTGCGCCACCACTTCGGAACATCACCGAAGACCTAGAACAGAAGTAAGATTGAGTGGCGCGCCATAAGAACCAACCGTTAACACGGCGGGCACGGTAATGGTGCTGTGCCTAAGATTCTGTTCCGCTGTATACTTTAATAAGTAGGGGAGAGCACCAAATGACTCAGGACCAACAACCGAAACAACAACCTCAGCAAGAGCAACCTCAACCTAAAGAGGCAGCCCCGCCAGAGTCCAAACAGGCAGCGCCACAGGCGCCTGACAACAGGTATGTTCAGTTTTCCCATTCTGGTAGCGAAGACACGGCATGTACGGACTCTAGCGCGAAGCCGCATTCACCACCGCCAGCCAACGTAGCGCAAGACAAGACGCCGCCGGGTTCCAACAAGAAGTAGTTGAAGGAGCCGAGCCGGAAGCTACCCCTATTATTGCCCGCGTAGCGTTCCCACGTTGTCCTCGTGATTTGGGCTCCAGGCCCGCGCCCGCCGTTTCAGCCCCAACAGAAACTATGAAAGCCGGGTCCCCCCGGTTCCGCTAAGATACGGGATCGTTGTCCCAATCAGAGACGGGCTGATCCACTGGGGATCGCCCACGAGCGTGAACCGAAAGGAGACCCGGCATGAGGATTCTCGCACTGGACG
>JAPLMO010000019.1 GCA_026386995.1 Planctomycetota bacterium
GTGCGCGGCAAGGCCGGGAATTGGGCGAAGTGGCTTCGCGCCGGCGAGGATGCCGCCATGGTCGAGACGATCCGCGCCAGTTCCCGCACCGGCCGCCCGGCCGGCAACGCGGCGTTCATCGCCCGCATCGAGAAACTCACGGGCCGGACGCTGCGGGCGAGAAAGGTCGGCCGGCCACGCAAGGGCGGAAGGCCGAGAAAGGACCCTAAAGGTGGGCCACCACGAAAACATGGGTAGCGTCCCTAATGGCATTAGGATAAGCCCTCGAACCCTTAGATGGACCAAGGCGCCGACCCGCAGAATGGCCTTGGCGCTGCCTTCCGGGCCGGTGGGGTCGGTTACCAATTGCGGGGGAACCATCCGAAATTCCTTAACCTAATGCCATTAGGTAGCGGCCCCCCTTTTCTCCCTATTATTTTGTTGCAGGGTTGTTGTGGCGAGGTAGGATGTCTACATGCCCCGTATGGCGCGAATCGTGATTCCGGACTTGCCAGGAAATAGGGGTAGCGTCCCATATTTCCCCCGTATTTCCCGGCCGACCGAGGAAAGGGCAATGAGAAAATCGGTATTGTGTCCCCCGAATTCCCCGAATTCCCCCGAATTCCCGTAGGTCACTGCGCCAGACCTCGACTCTACCGCCGAAAATCACCAAGAGCAAAAAAAAGGAATCAAAGTGAAACAGAACCCCATCACCCGCAGAGCTTTTGCTCTAGCCGCCATCGCGCTCACGGCGCTCGCCTTGTCGTCCTTTGCCACCGACCCGGCGGCGGAACCGCCACTCCCGCAGTCGGCCGGCAAGCCGGCAGTTGAGATCCCTTTTGCTGCATCTATGCGTCGGGCCGATGTGGCAGTGGCCACGATGAAGGATGGCCAGCGTGAGAGTCTGATCCTGGGCAATGGCGATCTCTATGGGATTGTCTGGGAGAAGGACAACGGCCTCTTCATGCGGATCACCAAGAATGATATTTGGGATGCGCGGGTGGACACCTCCAAGGACGGGGATCTCCCGCGTGTCGATCCGGTCACCCGCAAAGTGACCGGTCCTGACGGTGCGCCGCCCAGCTACGCTCTTCCCTATCCGCAACCGCGCTGTGCCGTGGCCTTGCGGCTGGGGCCGATCCCGTTGAAGATGAGCGGACATCTCAATCTCGAGAAGGCCGTGGTGACCATCAAGTCCGGGGAGAAAACGCATACGGCCCTGCGCATTCTTCAGCAACAGAACGTGCTGTTGATCCACGGGCCGCAACCGGTGGTGCTGGAAGAAATCAAAGCCGGGACCCTGCCTGCGGCTAAACTCGGCGCGACCGATGGCGTGTCCTGGTTGCTGATGAACCTGCCCGGCGATAGCGACTACAAGGGCATGGACTATGCGGTGGCCGTCGCCACCCGCGGCGAGGTGAAGGCGGTCTCGCTCGTCACGTCGTTCGATCCTGGAACCGGCGATGTGCTGACGCGCGCCATCTCTCTGGCCCGGAAGGCCGCCGCCGCACCAGAGCAGGGCCTGATCGCCAAGCATGAGCAGGCATGGCATGACTACTGGGCCCGCAGTGGTGTGGCGCTGGCGGATAAGACGGTTGAGCGCTGGTGGTATCGCATGCTCTATTTCGCCGGAACCGTCTGCCGTCCCGGCGCCGCCCCGGTTCCGATCCTGCCGCCGCTGGCCACCGACGACACGCCGTGGCATGCGGATTTCCATCACAACTACAATACTTGGCAGGCCTACTGGCCGCTGCCGGCCGCCAATCATTCCGAGTTGGTCGATCCCTGGGTTGCCTACAACCTTGACATGATCCCGCGCTATAAGAATCTTGCCAGGGTCACGTATGGTTTGGAAGGACTCCATGTGCCGATCTCGTCGTATCTGCACGAGCCTGATCCGGCAGACTGCAAGAGCAAGAACCAGCGGCAGATGTCCATGAACCCTTGGGGCCTGACCATCGGTCTGCAGGCGATGACCCTCCAGAATATGTGGCAGAAATATCTGTGCGATCAGGATGTGGCCTACATGAAGGCGAAGATCTATCCATTTCTCAGGGAGGTGGCCACTTTCTATGTTGCGCTGATGGGAAAGTGCCAGCGGGATGCCAAGGGCAAGGTTCTTCTGGGACCGTCCTACAGCCCTGAGCATGGTTCCATGGGGGTCTTCAACTGTCCCTTTGATATCGCCTATGTCCACTACACCTTCGCTGCCCTGATCGAAGCGGCGGCGACTCTGAAAATGGACGGTGAACTGGCCGGGAAATGCCGGGAATTCAAGAAGCTGCTGCCGGACTACCCGACCACCCAGCGCAATGGCGAGGAGATCGTGGTGGACTGGGTTGGCGGCGACTATATCGCGGAGCACAATATCACCGTTCCCGCAGCGCCAGTGTTTCCTGCGGACCAGGTGACCTGGTTCTCGGACGAGGCGCAAAAGAAACTTTTTCGGCAGACTATCCAGCAAACCCGGTTTAATGAGAACAATTCCCATGTGATGTTCAACATCGCCCGCGCCCGCCTCTCGATGCCGGAAGGGTTCACGGAAGGCAAGCGCTGGTTCGCCTCGCGTGAATTGCCCAATGGCCTGTTTGTCTGGGAGGGGCATGCGCACGGCACGTTCATGGGGGAAATGATCGGCATCGCCGGCATGATCAACGAATACCTGTTGCAGAGTGTGGACAACAAAATCCGCCTCTTTCCGTGCTGGCCAGCCGGCCAGGATGCCGCGTTCAGCCGGATGCGTGCGCAGGGGGGCTTCATGGTCTCGGCATCGTTCAAGAACGGGCGGGTCGAGTCGGCGACCATCGAGAGTGTGGCCCGCAAGCAACTGGTGCTGTTGAGTCCGTGGAAGACGATGCAGGTCAACGGGCGGCCAGTGGAGATCAACAAGGACGGGTTGGTGGTGATTGATACCAAGCCGGGCGCCGTGCTGGTGTTATCCGAGGGAGATAGACAATGACGATTGCACAAAGAATAAACATGAAACAGAACCCTATCTCACGCAGAGCGTTTGCTCTGGCAAACATAGAAAATACGGGGACGCTACCCGTATTTTCCGGGAAATAGGGGTAGCGTCCCTGTATTTCCCGATAAAGGACCCCAAAGGTGGGCAACCACGAAAGCATGCGTAGAGTCCCTCGCCGGCCGACCGAGGAAAGGGCAATGAGAAAATCGGTATTGTGTCCCCCGAATATCCCCGCGTTGTCATTCCAGTGGTACCTGTATTTGCTCGGCGACTCTTCGGGGGGACGATAGAAACTCCGCGTTTCCACGTATCGAACGGTGTCCTTGAACTCCGGGAGATCGGCTACGGCATTCTGTGCTTCCATGATCTTCAGCCGGCGGTCCACCTTCTGCTCCCATCCCCCGAATCCGCTGCCGCCGATGACAAACGGCAGAGTGGGCACGCCAAGGTCCTTGCGGACATCCTTGATGAAATTGACCATATTCTTCTCGTACGCCAGGGTATCCGCCATACTGCACCCGTCCTGCCATCCCTGGTGCCAGCCGAACCCGGCGATCTCGTATCCCCTGTCGGCCAACGCGGGGAAGTCGGTCTTAAGATTCGCGAGCTGTTTCTTCACGCCCGCAATCATCCCGTCGTACTCATCGCCGATGCCTGGGCCGCGCTCTTTCTCACCGCCTACAGAAAGTTTCTCGTCGCCCTCACCCCACCAGAAACCACCCACGCTACTGCCCTTGAACCAGTCCGGTATCGGGCCGGTTTCGGAAATTATGTTGTGAGGCCAAGTTCTTGTCCCATGCATGCAGCGGGTTCCAGATGTGGAACCGCACGCCACAGAAACGACCCTGCCCGCCATGGGCCAGTAACAGCGGCCAGTCAGGCCCTCTCGTAACTGACGCAGTTCGGGGCTAAAGTTTCTGGGGCAACCCCGGATAACGAAAAGAGATATCCCATCCCAGCGTTTGGGCCGCACGGTCTTACAGACGTGCGGCCCAACAATTTTCCACACGGCGTATGGCGTAGCGCGTGGGGTACCCGGCTGGCCCCCCCACGGCGGGTTTTCGCCCGTCGGCAGGCGTATGGTCATGCAACAGCAGGACCATGCCACCCCCCCCTGAGACTAGCGCACTACGGGTTTGCGCGGAAAAAGATTGACGCCGCGCGAAAGGCGCTGCTAGTTTACACGGGATTTCCGAAGCGGGAGGGGTCTAGCCGCCGGAAGGAACGCGGCCGGAAGGGGTCGGGAGCCCGAAGTCTCGGGCCTCGGGACCCTCTTTCTGGCGCGGCGCTCTTACGGGCGGACCCTTTCCCGGGCATTTGCCGCAAGCGAAGGGGCGGCACCGTGGGCGAGGCGGAAGGCACGCATCCGGCTCAGAAAGTGAGCCCGGAAGAACGGGCGAGGCAGTTCATCGCTACCCTCAGCGAGGAGGAGATCATGCTCCTGAGGCTCCGCGACGAACTGTACTCCGGCCGTTGGGACGCCATGCTGGCGGACCTGAACGACCGCCTCCATGGCAAACCGTACGTGTTCAAACTCGCCCACCGCATCCAGGACGACATTGAGCGGATCGAACGGCTCAATCGGTTCGAACGCCAGTTTAACGTGGACTTGGCGAAGTACATCTGAGGACCCAGGGCGGATCGTGGAGCCAATCATGAAGGTCGTGCGGATTGCGGCAGGCTTGGCGGTGGCGGTTTCACTGGTATCGGTCCTGGGCTGGGCGGGTTGCGCCCAGCCGGCGGTAAAGACGGCGCCCGCCCAGGAGGCGGGGCTGCCCGTGTCGCTGGCGGCCGCGGCCGACAAGGTCCTGGAGCGCCTCTGGCAGACCGACTTGGTCCCGACGCCGCAGACCCGCCTGACAAAACTATGGCTGTGCGACAAATATCTGGTCGCTTGCGGATCGGACAACCGCATCTACTGCGCCAGCGCCAAGACGGGCGTCAACCTGTGGGCGTACAAGGCGGCCGAGCCGTTCCAGACCGTCTGGCAACCGGCGGTCGACAAGGACACGTTGTGGGTGGCCACGACGACCAGCCTGATCGGGATCGACGGGCCGAGCGGCCGAGAGATCGGTCGCATCGATCTCGATTTCGCGCCGGCGGGCCGGCCGGTCACCAATGGCGTGCACTGCTTCATTCCCAACGCGAAGGGGTGGCTCCATGCTGTCGGCCTGCTGCCGAAGATCGTCTGGTGGGGCCGGTGGACGCAGGACGTTGTCTCCGCCGCGCCCGTCATCGATTCCGCGTTCGTCTATTTCGGAGGCCATGACGGCGTCGTTTATGCGTCGCAACAGAACACGCGGCGTATCGTGTGGGAGTATAAGACCGAGGGGGCGATCGTCGCGGACCTCCAGCGGACCGCCAAGGGCCTCATCCTGGCCGCCAGCCTCGACTACACGCTCCACGCGTTCCAGGGGTCGAGCGGCCGCATCATGTGGCGCTACAACGCCGGCGAACCGCTTCACACTACGCCTTATACGACCGGCAAGCAGGTGTTCCTGTTCACCGCGACGGCGGGCCTGAGGACGCTGGATGCCGGCAACGGCCGCCTGCAGTGGACCCTGGCCGAGGGGGCCAACTTTGTGTCGGCCGACCCGAAGGTGGTCTACATCCTCAGCCGCTCGGGGGACCTGCTGGTCGTCAACCGCGCCGACGGAAAAGTGAAGGCCGCGCTGGCGCTTGCGCCGGGCACGGTGAAGGCGGTCAACCAGACCGAGAACGGAGCCGTATATCTGGCGTCGCCGGGCGGTAAGGTCGTGGTACTGGCCCGCAAGGGCCTTGCGGAAGAGAAAAGGACCGAGGGCGAAGGCGGCGAAGAGGGCAAGCAGGAAGTCAAGAAGCCGGCGCCGATGGCCCCGGGAGCGGCGCCGCTGACGCCGCTCGGACCGGGGGCCGCCCCGGCCGCGCCCGCGGCGCCCGCGCCTGAAGCGCCGCCGGCCCCTGCACTGCCGGCCCCTGCGGCGCCTGCTCCGGCTGCGCCTGAAGACGCGGCCCCGGCGGCCCCGGCCGCTCCGGCTGCGCCTGCGCCCGCGCCGGCTGAAGCGAAGTAACCCGTCGAGGGGCGGCCGGACACTCGATCGAGGGGGTCTCTGTGCGCGTGGGCGTTGCGTCGTCGTGTTTCCGCGAGGTCAGCCTGCCGGAAGTCCTGCGCTGGGCGGGAGAGTCCGGATTCCAGACCGTCGAGATCGAGGCCCCGCCGATGTCGGTGCGCGCGGGCGGCTCGTGGTTCCAGCAATCATCGCTTAACGTTTCGGCGCTCGACGGCCCGGCGCGCGACGCCCTGGTGTCGGCGCTCGACAAGGCGGGCCTGGCGGCCGCGGCCTTGGCGTGGCGCGGACACCTTCTGGAGACGGACGCCGAGCGCGCAAAGGCCGCCGCCGCGCATCTGGGCCGCGTCGTGGAGGCCGCCGCAACGCTCGGCGTCGGCGTGGTCACGATCTACGTCGGCCGGTTGCCGGGTGCGACCCTCGGCGACGCGATCGCCGAGTTTGCCCGCCGCATCGGACCAGTGCTGGAACAGGCCGAGGCGTCTCAGGTGCGCCTGGCCATCTCTACCTCGCCTATGGTCGGTTGGCAAGCGGAGGACCTGCCGGGCAACGCCGCGTTCTGCCCGGAACTCTGGGAGAAGATCTTCACGCACGTCCGCAGCGACGCCCTGGGCCTGGCCCTTTCGCCGGCC
>JAPLMO010000419.1 GCA_026386995.1 Planctomycetota bacterium
TTCCACGCCGGCCTCGGCCAGGCGGCGGCAGATGCGCGGCAGGAAGCGTGTGGCCACGTTCTTGTGGACGAGCATGGTTTCCATGGCGTTGCAGGTGGCGGCCCGCTGGACCTTGGCGTTGAAGCAGATGGCCTCGGCCATGTCGAGGTCCGCCAGGTCGTCGACGTAGACGTGGCATACGCCCTTGTAGTGCTTGATGACGGGGATGACGGATTCCTGCGCGACGGCGCGGATGAGGTCCTCGCCGCCGCGCGGGATGACGACGTCGATCCAGCGGTCCTCGCGCAGCAGGGCCGCGAGGAGGTCGCGGTCGGGGTTGTCGATCATCTGGAGGGCGTCGGCCGGCAGGCCCTGGCTGGTGATCGCTTCCGCGAGCACCTTGTGGATGGCGAGGTTCGAGCGCAGCGACTCTTTGCCGCCGCGCAGGATGGCCGCGTTGCCGCTCTTCAGGCACAGGGCGGCGATGTCGCTCGTGACGTTGGGCCGCGACTCATAGATGGCCAGGACGACGCCCAGGGGCACGCGCAGGCGCATGATCTGGAGGCCGTTGGGGCGCGTGTAGCCCTCGATGATCTCGCCGACGGGGTCGCGCAGGACGACGATTTCATCGAGGCTGGCGGCCATTTTCTTGAGGCGATCTTGCGTCAGGGCAAGGCGGTCGAGCATGGCGGCGGAGAGGCCGGCGGCCTTGGCGGCGGCGAGGTCGGCGGCGTTTTCCTTCAGGATCGCATCGGCGGAGTTTCGCAGGCCGGCGGCCATCGCCGCGAGCGCGTCGTTCTTGGTGTTGGAACTTGCGGCGGCCAGCGCGCGGCCGGCCGCGCGGGCGCGGCGGCCGATCTCCTGCGACACGTCGGCCCAGTCCTGCGATTCCGCCGGTTCTCGTTTTACGGCCTTCGCCATCGAAATCTCCTTGTGAGATTCTGCGCGGCGGGTCTCCGTACCCGCCGCGCCGACTGCCGCAAAATCTCGTGTACACGCGGCACTGCGTCAGTTACGTGGGTGGCATGGTCACGCGCTGTTGCGTGACCATGCGCCAGTCCGGGCACATGGTCACGCAACAGCGCGTGACCATGCCACCCTCCTCCCAAAGACTAACGCCGTACAGCACGCGGCATTTCCTCGCGGCGGGTACGGAGACCCGCCGCGCAAATCGCAATCCTGACCCGCCGCGCAAATCGTGAAAATCACCGCCTACGGCGTCGGCGGCTTATCGCTGTTCGGCTTTTCGAGGTTGAAGTTCACGGTCGGCAGCGGCTTGGTCAATTTCACGCCGGGCGGCAGGCCCACCACGACGAGTTTTCCGGGGAGCCACGAGGCCGGGTCGGGCTTGTCGTCGGCCGTCAGCACGAGTTCCACGCGCACATCCTGCGCGAGGAGGCGCTCGACGTCCGGGCCGGGGCCCTGGATCTCCAACTCCACGTAGCGTTCGACGCCGGCCTGGAACACGACGTGCCAGCGGGTGAGCATTTCGGGCGGGGCCGCCAGCAGGATCGGGAACCGCCCGAGCGACTTCGTGACCAACGCCGATTCCAGTTTGGCGGTCACCTTGACGATCGGCGGATCGAAGGCGGCCTCGATGCCGTCGGGGCCGCCGAGTTTGCGTTCCAGCGGCACCTCGCGCTCGATCTGCGGGTTGGCCGGAATGGAACTCACGGCCAGCGGGGCCACGGCGTAGCGTTTGGCCTCGGCCAGGCCCTTCCACTCCGACTCCGACACGCGGGCCGTGACCTCGGCCGGCTGGACGGTGGCCACGGCGGCCACGGCGCCGGTGACTTTCGGCTCGACGCGGACCTTGACGCGGATCATGTGATCGACGCGCACGATAATGTCGCCGTCGACGACGCCGTCGTGCTCGCTTTTGACGTCGGTGACGAAAATGCGGCGTGCGGCCCAGTGGCGGAAACCGTCGCGGGCGTGGAGCACGCGGCGGGGTTCCTTCAGTTCGGATTCCGTCAACTCGAACTTGCAGGCCATTTCCTCGGGCAGGGCACGCAGTTCCTGGATCGCCCCGCGGGGACCCTTGAGTTTGACGGTCACCTGCTCGGGCACGATGCTGCGGACGACGTAGTCCTCGGCCGGCACCTTGACGCGGACCGGCACGACTTCCTCAGGCTCGGCGGGCTGCTCCAGGTCGGCCCAGACCCAGAGGGCGGCGGTCAGAACGGTGACGGCCAGGATGGTTTTGATGGTCTCGCTCATGGTTGCGGGGTGTCCGGTGCGTCGGTTTTCTCGGCCGGTGTTTCGGCGGCCGCGCCGTTATCGGTTGAGAGGGAATGCTCGGCAAGGGGGGCCTCGGCGGCCCGCAGGAGCGCGAGCAGGCGCGTGCGAAGTTGCTCGGGCGTCAGGGGCGTCTCCAACTGGCCGCTCTCGGCGATGGAGATGCCGCCGGTCTCCTCGCTGACGACGATGACGATGGCGTCGCACTCTTCGGTCAGGCCGACCGCCGCGCGATGGCGCGTGCCGAAGTGCGGGTCCAGAATGGCCTGGTGCGACAGCGGGAACTCGCAGCCGGCGGCGGCGATGCGCCCGCTGCGGATGACCACGCCCATGTCGTGCAGCGGCGAGCCGGGCCAGAAGATCGTGGTCAGGAGGTCGCTCGTCAGTTCGGCGTCCACGGGGATGCCGCCTTCGGCCAGCGTGGCGAGGCTGGCATCGCGCTCGATGGCGATAATGGCGCCGACGCGGTTGCGGCTGAGGGTCGTTACGGCCCGTACGATGCGGTCGACAAACGCCGTGGCGCCGTGCTTCAGGAAGAACCGCAGCAGGGGGTTCTCGCCCAGGCGCATCAGGCTGCGCCTCAGTTCCGGCTGGAAGACGACCACCGCCAGCACCAGCAGCCACGGCACAACCTGGCCGTAAAGATAGTTGAGGCGCTCCATCTGAAGGTACTCGGTCAGAATGCGCAGCAGGACGAAACTGGTGACCGCGACGAGGACGAAGCCGCGGACCACGCGGGCGCCCCGCGTGCCGCGCAGGCTGCGGTACGCCACGTAGATCATTGCGGCCATGAGGGCCATTTCCAGCGCGTCCCTCGGCTGGAAGGTCTGGCGGAGCCGCTCAAGATAATTCAGCACTTCGGTCACGCGTGCGCCTCTCGAATTCCGATTGCTGCGCGGCGGGCAGTCTTGCCCGCCGCATGAACGCGGCCTATCACGCGCGGTGGGCAAGACTGCCCACCGCGCGAAAACGCCCCACGTCGGAGAACATGGTCACGCAACAGCGTGACCATGCCACCCATCAGGTTTCGCCGGCTTCGGCGATGGCGGCCGCAACGGCGACCGCCTGGCGCATTTCGGCCACGTCGTGGACCCTGAGGGCCAGCGCCCCTTGGGCGACGGCCAGGGCGCACGCCGCAGCCGTGCCGAAGAGCCGGTCCGCAGGGGCCTCGACCCCCGTTAACTCGCCGATAAACCTCTTGCGGCTGGCACCTACCATAATCGGTCGGCCGAGAGTTCGCAACTGGCCAAGCCGCGCCAAAATCATAAGGTTGTGTTCCAGGCGTTTGCCGAACCCGATGCCGGGGTCGATCAGGATGCGGTCTTCCGCTACGCCCGCCTCGCGTGCCGCCACGATGCCGCGGCGCAGGAACCGGCAGATGTCGGCCATCAGGTTATCATACGCGGGGTCCTGCTGCATAGTCTTGGGGTCGCCCCGGATGTGCATGATGACGAGGCCGGCCCCCGTCTCGGCGACGGCGCGGGCCATGTCGGGGTCGCCCGTCAGGCCGGTGACGTCGTTGACGAGGCAGGCGCCGGCGGCGACGGCCTCGCGGGCCGTGCGGGCGTGGCGGGTGTCGATGCTGAGGGGCGTCTTGACGCAGGCGGCCAGGCCCCGGATGACCGGGAGCACACGGGCGAGTTCTTCGTCCTCGGCGACGGGCTCGGCGCCCGGCCGGGTCGATTCGCCGCCGATGTCGAGGATGTCGGCGCCCTCGGCGGCGAGTTGCCGGCCGTGGGCGATGGCCGCCTTCGGGTTGAGGCACTGCCCGCCGTCGCTGAAACTGTCGGGGGTGACGTTGACGACGCCCACCAGGGCGGGGCGCGGCCCGAGCGCCAGTTCCCGGGAGCCCATGCGGACCACGAACTGCCGCCGTCCGTATGCGCCTAGCGCGCGGTCGATCTCGCGCGCGATCTCCGGAAGGTCGAAGGGCTCCTCGGCGAGGCGGCTGATGAGGGCCGTGAACTGCCGCCGCGAGCCGACCAGGAGCACCCCCGAGTCGCTCACCTCTTCGGAGCAGATGCCGCGGCTGACGGCGGCGTCGCCTCCGGAGGCGAGCATCTCCTGCTTGAGGAGGTTGGCCTGGATGCGGCTGACGTGCTCGAGGGCGACCGCGAGAAACTCGCCCTTGGTCATCATGCGCTGGATGCCGTGCTCGGTTGCGCCCGTGCGCCGCATTTCATCCATGACGGCGGCCGAGGGGGCGGCCGAGACGACGCGAGCGTTGAGGCTGAGGTGGAGCATGGAAGCATCCCCGGCTACTGCATATTTAGCCCCCGGTGAATACACCGGAGGCGGCGCGGCGGCAAGCGCCACCCACGTTTCGCCCCCCGTGTATATACGTGTTTAGCGCTGTCATTCTGAGGCCTCGTTTACGGGGCCGAAGAATCTCGCTGTTCGGGCGGCCGAGATTCTTCGCTCGCTCTCGCTCGCTCAGAATGACAATTCTTGCCTGGCACGCTAAACACGTACCCGTGTATTCACGGGGGGCTGAATAGGGCGCGGTCTTTACACCTGCTGGCCTGCGGCGTCGCCGGCGGCCGGGGGCTTTACGACCGGCAGGCTTTCGATCTCGCGTCGGACCTCGTCGGCGCTCATGACTTCCTTCTTCAGAAGCGCCTCGGCGATTCTCTGAAGCGCTTCGTGGTTGCACTTGAGCAAGGCCACGGTCGCGGCATAGGTCTCACTGACGATCCGCTGTATCTCCTGGTCGATTTCGCGCGAGGTGGCGTCGCTGTGCTCTTTTGGGCTCATGAACTCGCCGCCCCAGGGGGCGGTTTCCTCGCTCGGGGCGTAGCGTATGGGCCCGATGCTCTCGCTCATGCCCCAGTCGGTGACCATGCGCCGGACGATGTGGGTTGCCTGGCGGATGTCGTCGGAGGCGCCGGTGGTGATGTCGCCGAAGCAGAGTTCCTCGGACACGCGCCCCGCGAAGGCCACCTTGATCTGCCCGAGGCACTGGCGGCGGCTGATGGTGTAGCGGTCCTTCTCGGGCAGGACCATCGTGGCCCCGAGCGACACGCCCCGCGGAATGATGCTGACCTTGTGCAGCGGCTCGACATCAGGCTCCAGAAGGAGCGACACCAGCGTGTGCCCGGCCTCGTGGTAGGCGCTCAGGCGGCGGTCGTGCTCGTCCATGGCGCGGCTGCGCTTGGAGCGGCCCCAGCGGACCTTGTCGCGCGACTCCTCCATGTCCGACTGCTCGACGGCGGTCTTGTTGAGGAGCGTGGCCCGTATGGCCGCCTCGTTGATGATGGCCGCCAGGTCCGCCCCGCTGAAGCCCGGCGTGCCGCGCGCCACCAGTGACAGGTCCACCTTCGGGGCGATCTTGATCTTCTTGGCGTGGACGCCGAGGATGGCCTCGCGTTCCTTGTAATCCGGGAGGCTGATGACGACTTCGCGGTCGAAGCGGCCGGGCCGACGCAAGGCGGGGTCCAGCACGTCTGGCCGGTTCGTGGCGCCGACGACGATGACCTGCTCGTTGGTCTCGAAGCCGTCCATCTCGACGAGGATGGCGTTGAGGGTCTGCGAGGTTTCCTGCCCGCCGCCGGGGATCTCGTGCGTGCGGCGGCGTCCGACGGCGTCGATCTCGTCCAGGAAAATGATGCAGGGGCTGCTTTCCTTGGCCGTGCGGAAGAGGTCTCGTACGCGGCTGGCGCCGACGCCGACGAACATCTCGACGAAGTCGGAGCCGGAGATCGAGAAGAACGGGACGTTCGCCTCCCCCGCGATGGCCTTGGCCAGCAGGGTCTTGCCGGTGCCCGGCGGGCCGACGAGCATGACGCCGCGGGGGATGCGCCCGCCCAGAACCTGGAACCTCTCGGGCGTCTTCAGGAACTCGACGATCTCCTTGACCTCTTCCTTGGCGTCGTCGATGCCGGCGACGTCGTCGAAGGTGACCTTGACGCGTTCCTTGCGTGCCAGTTTGGCGCGGCTGCGGCCGAAACTGAGGACCCCGCCGGGGCCGGACGCCGCACGCATCTGGCGCGAAACGAAGAACCAGATAAGCATCAGGATGAAGAGCCACGGCAGCATCGCAATGAGCGACTGCCAGAGGAACGGGTCGTCGGGAACGTAACTCTGGTTTTTCGTGTTGCGGAAGATGCGAAGGAGTTTCTCGTTCTTGGTGATGCGCTCGATCATCGAGGGCAATTCACCCGACTGGAGGTGCACCGTGAAGTCCGGGCCGCCGAATTGGTTCAGGTACTCCTTGCTGCCGATCTTCCCGCAGAGGATGTCGCCGCGGACGTACAACTCCGACATGGCGTCGGGATTGGCGAACAGTTGCTGCAACTGCTCGCGCGACAGTTCCTTGCCGCCGCTCGACCACTGGCTGACGGCCATGATGACGAGCACCGTCAGGCCGGCGATGAGGATCCATCCCAGGAGGCCCCTCAGGCGCGGGCCGGCCGGCTGTCCCTCATCATTCTGGCGATCGTCAAGATCCGGATCTCTCATGTCGGAACCTTACCACGGCTTTTCCATGAATTCCACGATTCGTCTGGCCAGTCGCTGAATGGCATCCTCGGTGGCGGAATCCTGGGTCTCGCCGAGAGCCACCGCGTAGGAGCCTGCGCCGCTGATCTCCTCGCAGTGCCTGAGGATTTCTCCGGTTCTGAGGTCCTTCCACTCGAACCAGGCCATGATCGTGACTTCGACCTCCATCGGGCTGTCGGTCCGCACGCTTTCCGTCAAGACCGGGGCGGTGAAGGCGAAGATCTCGCCCCGGATTTCGCTGTCGGCCCGTTTCGGGTCATGGACGACCTTGTAGGGCGTCCGCATTTCGATGGTCTTGACGAGTGCCCTGGCGAGGCCGAACTCCATTTCCCGCCGGAAACTCTTGTTGCCGAAAATGTCGACCGCCACGGTCCGCACGTCGGTCCGATGCAGCGGTTCGCTGCTGTACCCGCAGCCGGCGGCCGTCAGCGCCGCCAGAAGGGCGACGGCCATCGGCGCCGCGCCCCGGAAGTGTCGCGTGCTTGTCACGGCTTGGGCTCCTCTTTCGGCTTGGATCCCTCTTTCGGCCCGGGCGTCGGTTCGCCCTTGGCCTGGGCCTCGGGCTTGGGCGTCTCTTTGTCCTTGGGCGTCTCCTTGCCCTTGGGCTCCGCCTGTGCCTCGAGGTCCTCTTTCTTCATCGAGATGTCGGCCATGAACTGCCTGGACATCTCGCACCAGATCGTATCCGGGAACTTCTGCTGGAGGCGCTCGACGTAATAAGCCGCCGCCAGCGGCCTGCCGCTCCTGTAGTAGTTGGTCGCGGTCTCGTAGAGCGCCTCGGCCTGCATCAGGCGGATCTTCGCCAGTTGGTCCGCAACGCCCTCGCGCTCGGCATCCTCCGGGTACTTCTGCTGGAACTGCCGCAGGCGGTCGTACGCCAACTGAAGACACGTTGTATCATACCGAGAACCGCGGCATCTTTCGATAGCGCACTTGGCCCGGCGCAATTCCGCCACACGCACGACCGGGCCGTTGGGGTACTCGCGGCAATACTTGTCGTAGTAATCCTCGGCCTCCGCCCACTGCTCCTTGGACCAGTAATAGTCGGCGATCTTCTGAACGATGTCGTCCGCCAGGTCGCCTGTCGGCTGGTGCTCGTACACCTTGCGCAGGATCTCGATCGCCTCCGTGTCGCCGGAGGTGAGCGGGATGCCGAGGACCTTGCGGCGGGTGGGCCCCAGGTAAGTGTCGGCGATCTCGATCTCCTTCAGCAGGGCGTCCCGGTAATGGGGGCTCCCCGCGTACTGCGTGATGAGTTGCTCGTACTGGTCGAACGCGCTCATGTAGTCTTCCATGCCCATGAGGGCGGCGGCCCGCAACCACATGGCCTCTTCGCGGTTACGGGAGGCCGGGAAATTCTTGATGAGGCTTTTCAGGTCGTTGGCGCACGCCCGGTAGTTCTTGCTCGAGAGTTCCGCCCGGCCCCGTTCGAAAAGCATCGTCTCGTCGCTGGGCTTGGCGATGCCGTCCCACCAGGCATTGAACCGTTCCGACGCGGAGGCTGGCGGCGTCTCGGTCTTGGCGGCCGGGGGCGCGGTCTCCGCCGGCGCGGGCGCCGGCCTGGGGGCGGGAGGCGCGGATTTCGGAGCAGGCGTCTCGGCCCTCGGGGCGAGCGACTCGGGTTTTGGGGCGGGACGCTCGATTACCGGCGCAGGCGCCTCGGGCCTCGTAGTGCGCGGTTCGATCTGCGGCACGGGCGGCTTCGGCCTCGGGGCGGGCGTTTCGGTTCTGGGCGGAGGCGCCGCGGGCTTCGGCGGCGGCGGTTCGAGGGCCGGAGGAAGCGACTCGGTTCTCGGTTTGGCCGGCACGTATCCGGGCTCGACCGGCTCTTTCTTCGGGGCCGGCGGTTCGGGTTTTGCCTCGACCGCCGGCGGCGCGGGGGTCACTGGCGCGGGGGCCGCGGGTGCGGGCTGCGGCTTGGGCGCGGGCGTTTCGGTCTTCGGGGGCTCCGCTTTCGGCGGCGGGACCTCCGTCTTAGGCGGCTGGGGCGTGGGGGTCGGGGCGGCCGGAGGCGGGGCCTCAGGGGGCTTCGCTGGGGGTGGCGCCGGCTCAGGCGGCTTCTCGGGCGGCGGCGCCGGCTCAGCAGGCTTCTCGGGCGGAGGAGGCGGCTCAGGTGGATTCTCGGTCGGCGCCTTTTCCGGGGGGGCTTTCTCGGGCGGTGCGGCGGGAGGAGCGGGCTCGGCCGGCTTCTCGGGCGGCGCGAGGGTCACGGGCGGTTCCGATTTCGGCGGGGCTTTCGGCGGCGGCGATTCGGAATCGTTGATGTACTGCCACTTGCCGTCGCGCCAGACCCATCTGGCCCACGCCGGCGTAGCGGCGAAAACGATTGCTCCGATCACAAGTCCGATGAGAACGCGTCGCACAATGCTTCCCTCACTGGAGAACGCCGCTATTATACGGCAAGTCGCGCCTGTGTGTAGAGGATTGCCCCCGAATGCGTATTGTGCGCGGCGGGTCAGGAAACCCGCCGCGCAAATTGCAATCCTGCGCTGTCGCACAAGAAATCCGGCGGCCAAACATACTAAACGTATCGCAGGGACGCAAGTTTCCTGCCGGCCAGTTCCTCGATGCGGGCCGCCAGGACCGCCCGGACCTGCGCGGCGGTGGCGGGCGTCAGGCGGACCCGGCGGACCTCGTCCCACGCGGCCGCCAGGAGGAACCCGATCGCCTGAGCCGCCTTGGCGCTTAAGTGCAGCGTGCCGGCTGGCGGCTTGCACCGGGGGCAGAGCGGGCCGCCGTGGCCGTGGCTGAAGTCCCGCGGCCCGGCCTCCAGCGCCTCGCCGCATTCCACGCAGCGGTCCATGGGCGGCAGATAGCCCAGCATGGCGAGCATCCGCCACAGGGCCGCGAGCGTCACGGCCTGGGCCTCGCGCGGGTCGGCGGCGCCGAGGAGGCGCAGGGTCTCGATCACGAGGTCGTACAGTTCAACCTGGGGTTCGGCGTCCGGGACGATCGCCAGCACCAGTTCGGTGATGCAGGATGCGCCGTAGAAGGCGGGTAGTTTGCGGCGGAGGCCGTCGAACCGCTCGGTCTCGTAGAGTTCCATGAGGGTGGCAAGGCGGTTCGGGTCGGTCATGCTGAAGACGGCGTCGCCGGCGGTCCAGAGGTCGAGCGGCCCGCTGAAGGGGTTGAGGCCCCGGCGCGAGCCCTTGGCCAGGCAGCGGACGCGCCCGACCTCGCGGGCCAGGAGGTGGACCACCTGGCTCGTCTCGCTCCAGTCCTGGCACTTCAGGATGAGCACGGCGGACTTGTGGACGGGCACGCTGCGCACTCCAAAACGGCTTGCCTACGTGTTTTCGGGCGCCGGCGGCGCCAGCAGGTCGATCCGCAGTTTCAGGACCCGCCGCTGCTCGGCGGCCAGCACGGTGATTCGGACGCCGTCGCACTCCAGGATCTCGCCCGGCTTCGGGATGTAGCCCATGCGCGCCAGGACGAAGCCGCCGAGGGTCTCGTAATCCTCGTGCTCGGGGATCGCGATGGCCAAATCGCGGTTGACCTCATCGACCGGGACGCGGGCCTCGACCTCCCAGGCGCGCTCGGCCACGGGGCGAATGGCCTTGGGCGGGGCCTGCTCGTACTCGTCGACGATCTCGCCGACGATCTCCTCGACCACATCCTCGATGGTCACCAGGCCGGCCGTCCCGCCGTACTCGTCCAGGACGATCGCCATGTGGACCTTGTCGCCTTGGAACCCCTGGAGGAGTTCGTCGAGTTTCTTCGTCTCGGGAACGAACAGCGGCTGGCGCATGACGTCTCGGACGCTGATCTGGTCGGCCCCGGCCCCGCAGGCGCGTTCCAGCAGGTCCTTGGCGTAGAGGATGCCCACGATGGTGTCGATGTTGCCCTTGGTGACGGGTATGCGGCTGTGGCCGGAAGAGGCGATGAGGGCGCGGGCCTCGTCGCCCGGGGCGCTTGCCTCGATGCTGATGATGTCGGTGCGGGGGGTCATGATCTGGCTGGCGACGCTGGAGTTGAACTGGATGACGGCTTCCATCATGGCTTTCTGGCTCTTGTCCAGGGCGCCTTCGCGTTCGCCTTCGGCCAGGACGCTGCGGATTTCCTCGTAAATGGGCGACGCCGGCCGGTAACCCGCCGGCACGCCCGCCAGCCGCCGCACGACGGCGTCCAGGGGGCCGAGGCCGCGGCCCAGCGGATAAAAGACCAGGCGGAAGAGGTGACAGACGGGCAGTGTGACCGCCAGGATGCCGTCGGCGGCGTAGCGGGCCCAGGCCATCGGGACGACCCCGCCGAAGACGAGGTTGCCGGCCGCGGCCAGCAGGATGCCGACGGTCCAGCCGGTCCAGTTGTCG
>JAPLMO010000307.1 GCA_026386995.1 Planctomycetota bacterium
GCAGGCGTTCTGCTTGCGGCGCCGGTGGTGGCCTCGGCGACGACCATGGCGGACCTGCTCCAGGGAGGCAGCATCATCGTGGGAGACAAGGAGATCTACGGCTTCCACAACTACTCCTCCGTTGCGAGTGGCGGTGCGTTGCCTGTCGACCCCAGCACGATTTTCGTGCAGCCGTACATCTTTGGTGCGGAACTCGGCGTCCGGTTCCAGACGGCCAACTTCTTTGCCGGTCCGGGCAGCGGCCAAGATACCTACTTCGATTTCCTCGTGCGGATTCTCCCCGGCTATGAAAACTGGCTGATCTCCGACAACACGCTGATGATGACCGGTAGTTATGCCGGCACCGGCAGGGCCTCCATCGCGGAGGTCGTGAGGACCGCGGATGAGATGACGTCGCTGGCTGACAAGCTGACCATTGTCAGCCAGGCTTTCAACAAGAGCGTCGATCACAAGATCTTCCCCTTCCCGGTTCCGGCAATCCACGTGTCGAAGGATATCGGCGTGGTTGGTGGACTTAGTGGCGCGGCCTTCGTGAGCGATTTCGGGCAGTCGTTCTCCCAGGTACCCGAGCCTGCGACGCTCTCCTTCCTGGTCCTCGGCGGCATCGGCGCACTTCTCGGCCGTAAACGCAGGTAATTACCCGGATCCTGAATCCGGTTACGAAACGGGCGGCCTGTTGCGGGTCGCCCGTTTTGCTGCGCGCTAACCGGCAGCAGGCCTTGCCGGATTCCACGGTGCCCGCCTGAGGGTTCAAGATGGCAGCACGCCGGGCGGCAGGATTCTCGCCGCCGGGCATCAGCGAAACGCACGTCTCGTGCCAAGGAGGCCCTTATGGGCACACCGAACCCTTCCGCAGCAAACACTCCATCGCCCGCCATCTCCCGCCGCGCGTTCGTGGCTGCGGCGGCAAGCGCGCCGCTGCTGGCGGCTTTGCCGGTGATTGCGGTAAAGGCCCCGGCGACCGGCACCTACGGCAAAGACGTGGTGTACTCCGGCCCGATGTACGAGTCCATGAAGGTCGAGGGCGACACCGTGGTCGTCTCCGCCAAGGACGTGGCCAAGCCCGTGGCCGTACGCTACGCCTGGGCCGACAACCCGGAGTGCAACCTTTATAACAAGGCCGACCTGCCGGCGTCTCCGTTCCGCACGGATGATTGGCCGGTGGGCGAGCAGCAGGCGGCGAAGAAGTAGCCGCGGGACATGCAGCGTCAACGCGTGGTCCGCGTCGCCGGAAAGTGCGCAGCAAAACGGGCGGCCCCCACAGGGCCGCCCGCCTTCATGGCCTTTCGGCCCTTGAGTTACTTCGCCATCTTGCGACGGACGAGCATCCCGAGACCGCCCAGGCCCAGCAGGGCCATCGTGGCCGGTTCCGGCGTGCAATACGTGTCGATCACCAGCTCACTGACGTTGATATCGCCCACGATTGTTACCCACTCAAAGTCCGGATTCAAGGGCAGTACGATCTCGTAGGTGGAGTGCGTCCAGAACGGGTTGTCGGGCAACGGATCGGACTCGATCAAAGTCGACGCTCCGCCCCACACAATCTCGTTGACCATCGGGAATTGGTTGACACCGCCTGGCTGCGACTGCCAAGTAATCTGGACCCAAATCAACTTCTCGTTGTCTGATATTGGATAGTTGTTGATCGGCACGTCGATCATGCCCGACAACGGCCAGACACCAAGTTCGCCGTCCTTCATCGGCATCCACGCCTCGATCGGATACACGGTCGCCTGGAACATTCCATACGGGTTGTGACCAAAGTCCGGCATGGGCATGGGTTCTGGGGTGCTGAACTCCCACATCTGCCAGGTGGTGCCTGGTAAGTCGCGCCACGCGGGTCGGTTCAGGTCGTCCGCCAGAACGGGCGTGACGAAGAAGGCCATTGCCAGCACCGCCAGTAAAGCCGTCGTCTTACTCATTGTGTTCTCCTTGCGCTGTGCGTTTCCCTGGAACAGAGGAACCTGTCCCTATCTGAATTCCAGCCGAGAGTGTTACGTAACACCCCGGCAGGCTCGTCTCCAAAATCGGGCCTCGCGCGGCCACTTCGCGTAAAAAACACGTCAACAAAAAAAGGGCGGCCAAGGTGGGATGAACCCTCCTTAGTCGCCCGTCTATTCAAGCCCAGACTATGTCTTCTTCACTATCCCCGCACTACGTACGTCCGCAACTCCATCTCACTGCAGTATAGCACAAATTGCCCAAAAGTCAAATCATGGCCCAAAATATTCCATTACACCTTGTATTGCAATAGCGGCGGTCTACCTCATAGGTATCACGCCTGAGGCTTGGAGCGGAAAGCGGCGGTCCGGCACCGCGGCGTAGGCGCCAAGGCTCTTTGTACAGGCCCTTTTTGAGCAAAAGAGCGGCCGTTTTCGGCGTGTCGCGTGTTTAGAGAGGTGGTGGAATGTGTGTCGCAACGAAAGGAGAGTTGCATGATAAGATTTGTCGGGAACGATTCGCCCGCCATGTCTCGCCGCGCGTTCGTGGCGGCCGCGGCGGCCACGCCCCTGCTCGGGGCCTTGCCCGTGCTTGCCGCGGAGGGCGCTGCGCCCGAGACCAAGCGGAAGATCAAACTCGGCCTCATCGGCTGCGGCGGGCGCGGCAGTTGGATCGCCGGCCTCTTCAGGAAGCACGGCGGCTACGAGATGTGGAGCGTGGCCGATTACTTCCCCGAAGTGGCCGAAAAGGGCGGCGAGGCGCTCGGCATCGACAAGGCCCGCCGCTTCTCGGGCCTCTCTGGCTACCAGAAACTGATCGCGAGCGGCGCCGAGGCCGTCGCCATCGAGGTTCCCCCCTACTTCATTCCGCAGCACGCGAAGGCCGCCGCAGAGGCCGGCCTGCACGTCTACATGGCCAAGCCCGTCGCGGTCGACGTGCACGGGGCGCTGGCGATCGAGGCCGCAGGCAAGCAGGCCACCGCCAAGCAGCGGTGCTTCTTCGTCGATTACCAGATGCCCACCGACCCGATCAACATCGAGGTGGCCAAGCGCATCCGCGAGGGCGGCATCGGGCCCATTGCCCAGGTGACCACCGTGGGCGTGTGCGGCGGGTTTGGCGATCCGCCGAAGACTGCCAACATCGAGAGCCGCCTGCGGGGCCTGGTCTGGGTCAACGACGTGGCGCTGGGGTGCGATTACATCGGCAACTTTGATATCCACGCCATCGACGCCGCCGTCTGGGTGCTCGGCAAGCGGCCCGTTGCCGCCATGGGCGCCTCGCGCATCTGCCGGGCCAACCCGCACGGCGACGGCCGAGACGTATGCTCGGTTGTCTACGACTACGCCGACGGACTCGTGCACAACCACTTCGGCCAGGGACTCGGGAATAACACCGACGGCGAACTCAGTTGTCGCATCTACGGCCGGACTGCAAACGCCCTCGTCAATTACTGGGGCAAGGCGTACGTGCGCGGCGGGGCGAAGCACTTCCCCGGCGGCCAGGTCGAGAACCTGTACGAGGCCGGAGCGGTCCGCAATATCGCGGCGTTCTACCAGAACGTCTGCGAAGGCCGCTTCGAGAACGAGACCGCCCGGCGGGCCGTCGACGGCGTCCTGACGTGCATCCTCGGCCGCGAGGCCGCCGCACGACGCACACGCCTTACGATGGAAGACCTCCTGAAGGAGAACAAACGCCTCGACGTGGACCTGACGGGCCTGAAGGCGTAGCGACATTACGTAAACGGCGCAGCGGGTCTCCGGACCCGCCGCGCCGTGTAAGGTTGTAAGCGTAAGGTTGTCGTGCTACGCGCCGCGCCTGCGGCGGATCAGCACGCCGAGGCCGCCCAGGCCCAGCAGCGTCATCGTCGCCGGCTCGGGCGTCATGACCATGTGCATGTAAGAAGGTCCCTGGAGGCCCATGGCGGGCATCCACGTCTGGCCGCCGTCCACCGACAGTTCAGTGAAGATATCAAAGAAACTGTCAATCATATAGCCGCCGGAAACCTGCGTTATGGAGTGCTGGCCCAGCGACTGAAGGGTGGGGCTCTCGCGGATCATAACATAAGACGGCAGCGACCCGCCGCTGATGTCCAACTGCAGCAACTCGGTGTCGAACGAACGGGTGTCGCCGGCCTCGCCGGTGCCCGTGATTCGTATGAAGCTCGGCGCCGAGAAGTCGGCCATCGTGCCAAACGTCCCCCCGCCGTCGAGCGATACCGAAGCAGAGACGGCAAACGTAGAAGCGCCGGTGATGGTACTGCCGACGGCAGGGGGAGCGTATACCAGGGCCCCCACACTCTTGATCAACTGCACGTTCATCACCACGACGCCGATCGGGAAGAACACCGCGTTGTCGCCCTGGTACAGGCCCCCCGGAGTCGGGACCACGTCTGTGGGCGATAACATGCCGGCGCCCGCTCCGCCCGCCGTAAGACACAGTATGATCGCCAACGTCCCCGCCAGTGTGAGAGAATTCCGAGTCAACATCGTCTGCCCTCCTTCGTCAGCGCGACGGTGCGGATGCCACGGCGGCCGCGCGGCCTCCGGGCACAATCTCGGACGGACCCTCCAGACGCTGGAAGGAACATCCTCGCTCGCCGCTATCCCCTTTCTCCGACATACAAGGCAGGTCCCCATCGAGGAACCCACCCCGCAACGAAGGTCTTTGAGCAAAGGGAGTGCCGAAGGAATGCTAATATTGAATACGAATGCCATCTGATCGTAAGCCTTTGTCCACACTGGTGTTACGTTCAGTGATTGGCGGGCTGAGGCAGGCCTTTTCAGAGGTCGGCCTATGCAGCGCTGTTGCCCAAACACAACATCTGCCGGATTGCCGCGGGCCGAAATATCTCCTAAGACGTTGCCGGGACGTGGGTTATGCACACCACCGCGCGAAGGCACGGGATGTTTACGCCGGTATACATCGACCTCCGGCCGCCCATGGCCGCGGCCGCCTGGCCGGGTTCCCTCACCTACCGTGCAAAGCGTCTTTGCCAAAACAAGATGAGCCGGGGCTACCGTCCGCGGACGCTTCCGGTTAGACTGATAAGCGGCTGATGCACCGCTATCCAAGGAGGCAGCCGATGAAGACACTCTCGTTCGCCGTCGTTCTCATCACCCTCGCGCTCGTGGCCGGCTGCGGACCCGGCACGGGCTTTCTCGTCAGGCCCGTTCCGGTCAACGAGGCGCTGGCGGAGACCACCGTCTCGACCGACCCCGGCTTCTTCGTGACCGACAAGGTCGCCATCGTCGACGTAAGCGGCCTCCTGTTCAACACCCGCGGTGAGGGCATCTTCGGGCCGCACGACAACCCCGTCAGCCTTTTCGTCGAGAAGATCGACAAGGCCGAGAAGGACCCGCTGGTGAAGGCCGTGGTCCTCAGGATCAACTCGCCCGGCGGCGGCGTCACGGCATCGGACATCATGTACCGGCGGGTGGCGGAACTCAAGAAAGAGCGGAAGATTCCCGTCGTGGCCGTCATCGAGGACGTCGGCGCCAGCGGCGCGTACTACCTGGCCTGCGGGGCCGACACCATCGTCGCCGCGCCGACCTCGGTGACCGGCTCCATCGGCGTCATCGTCCAGACCTTCAGCCTCGCGGGCACGATGGCCAAACTGGGCATCGACGCCAAGGCGATCACCTCCGGCCCGATGAAAGACATGGCCAGCCCGTTCAAGCCCCTCAGCGCCGACGACCAGAAGGTTCTCCAGGAGATCGTGGCCGAGTTCTACGGCCGGTTCGTCGACGTCGTGGCCGCCGGCCGGCCGAAACTGAAGCGCGACGACCTGAAGAAACTGGCCGACGGACGCATCTACACCGGCGACCAGGCCCTCGCCGCCGGCCTCATCGACTCTACCGGCGACGTCAAGGCGGCCGTCGCCGAGGCAAAGCAGCGCGCGGACACAAAGGCCGTCAGGGTCGTCATGTACGACCGCCCCTGGGGCTACAAGGCCAACGTCTACAGCGCCGCCCCCCTGGGCGGTATGCAGGTCAACCTCCTGAACGTCTCCATGCCGGGCCTGATGACCTGGCTGGAGCCGCAGTTCCTGTATCTCTGGACCGGCGGCGCCGGAGGTGGCGGCGCAAGCAGCGGCCAGTAATATGACAGCGCTATTTTCAATGCGTTGCGCGGCGGGTCTCCCGACCGTATGTGTTTAGCGTGTGGCGCGCACCGCAATAGCGGATGTGGCACGGCTGGCTTGTCCAGCCGTGGGAAACGTCGCGGGCCTTCCGCCACGGCTGGACAAGCCAGCCGTGCCACATAGCGGTGCTGGCGCTAAACACGTACTCCCGACCCACCGCGCAAATCCCAAAGCGGCGTTGTAGTGATAACGAACGCTGAAAGTTGAAGGCCGGGGCGTGCGCGCGGTGGTACAATGAAGCCGTATGGAGGAACCGGCCATGGCCAGATTCGTGGTGCAGCAGCATTTTCGCGACGAGGACGACTGGCACTTCGACCTGATGCTGGAGTGCCAGGAGGCCCTCGTCACCTTCTCCTCGGGCGTGGCGCCGGACGAGACGAAGCGGCTGCCGTGCCTTGTGCGGCAACTGCCGAACCATCGGCTGGCGTACCTTGAGCACGAGGGAGAAGTGAGCGGCGGCCGCGGGTGGTGCAAGATCCACGACCGCGGGACGTTCGACTGGCTCGATCCGCCGGCGGCATCGTGCCCGGTGGCCCGCGTCGGCGAAACGGCCTGCGACCTCCTGGAGGAGATCGTCGTACGTCTGGCCGGGGAGAAGACGAAGGGCGTCTATCGCATGGTGCGCGACTCCGCGTCTGGGCTGGATTACTGGCGGCTGCGCAAAGAGAACGACTGGTCGGCACGGTAGCGGCGAAGGCGTCTCGCGGGCAAGAGTTGACTCCCCCCCGGCAAGCCCTATAATCTGCGCACGCCGCAATGGAGCGGCCGCGAGGTCGACCGATGGAAAATGAAATCCGTGAGAAGTTGGAGGCCCTCAGCGAGCGCCTGACCGTGCTCCGGGACTCTCTTTGACCTCGCCGGCAAGGAGCGGAACCTCGCTGAGATCGAAAAGAAAATGGCGGCTCCGGGCTTCTGGAGCGACCAGGAAGCGGCCCTGAAGACGGTCCAGAGCCTCAAGGGCCTCAAGGCCGTCGTGGATCCTGCCCGCGAGATCGCACGGGGCCTTGACGAAGTGCGCCTGATGGTCGGCCTGGCGTCCGAAGAAAAGGACGCCGCAACCTTCCAGCAACTCCTGGCGGACCTTCAGGGCGTCGAAACGCGCCTGGACCGCCTCCAGTTCATGGCCCTCCTGTCGCGCCCGGACGATCCGAAGAATTGCTATTTCTCCATTCACGCCGGGGCCGGCGGCACGGAATCGTGCGACTGGGTCTCGATGCTCCTCAGGATGTACACCCGGTACATCGAGCGCAGCGGCTGGACGGCCGCGATCGTCGACAGCGTCGAGGGCGAAGAGGCCGGCCTGCGGTCGGTCACGCTGCGGGTCGTCGGGCCGTACGTCTTCGGGTACCTCTCGGCCGAAGCGGGGGTGCACCGGCTGGTGCGAATCAGCCCGTTCGATTCCGCGGCGCGGCGGCACACGTCGTTCGCCAGCGTCGATTGCCTGCCGGAGATCGCCGACGCGGGCGACATCGAAGTCGACGAAGAGGTGTTGAAGATCGATTTCTTCCGGGCCGGCGGCGCGGGCGGTCAGCACGTCAACAAGACCTCCAGTGCCGTACGCATCACGCATCTGCCGACCGGCATCGTCGTCCAGTGCCAGAACGAACGGTCGCAGCATCAGAACCTCGCGATCGCCATGGAGATGCTCCTCGGGAAACTGAAGCGGCTCCAGGAGGCCCAGCGCGACAAGGAAATCGCCAAACTGTACGGCCAGAAAGGCGAGATCGCCTGGGGCAACCAGATTCGCTCGTACGTCCTTCAGCCATACACGCTCGTCAAGGACCACCGGACCGACCACGAGACCGCCAAGGTGCAGGACGTGCTCGACGGGGACCTCGATGCGCTCATCCAGGCGGAACTCCACCGCCGCGCCGCCGCCCGATCGGAGGCAAAGTAACATGCTCTCGCAAGGTCGCCGCAATACGGGCGTGGCACGGCTGGCTCGCCCAGCCGTGGGGTGCGTCCGAAGGCTTTCCACGGCTGGGCAAGCCAGCCGTGCCACGTGGCGTATGGTATTGGCTCTTGCCCTGTTCGCGGCGCTTGCCGCCGGTTGCCAGCCCCCCGTTCCCAAGGAGGCCGAGGGCCGCGACGTCATCCGGCCGCAACTCGGGTTTGCCCTCGACGTGGCGAAGGGGTGGAACTTCAGGAACCTCTACGGCGACGTGGCGCTGGAGATATTCCCGCAGCAGCCGCCGGCCGCAACCGCCGCCGGCGAGGGCGCCGCGGTAACGCCCGCTCCGGCCGCGGCGCCGTCGCGTGCCACAATGGACGTGGTCGTCGTGGACCGTGGCGGCATGAGCCTGTCCGAGTGGGCCGAGCAGGCCATCGAGGATTCGCACGAGTTGCAGGCGGACCTGGAGGTCGTCGGCCGCGAGCCGGAGAAACCGGCCGGCGGCCGCGAAACGTTGCTCGTGACCCTGAAGAGCCCGCGCGGGGTGCAGCCGATCCTCCAACGGATGCTCCTCGTGATGACCGACCGCCGGGCCTACGCCCTCCTGGCAACGGCGCCGCAGTCCGACTTTGAGGCCGCCGAGCCGGCCCTGAATAAGACTTTTGACTCGTTCATTGTCTGGTGATTTACGATTTGCGCGGCGGTTCAGGAGAACCGCCGCGCACAATACGGAAGTAGCGCTGTCATACTAACCGAGGTAAACGTGCGAATTCACCTGAGTCTGTTGCTGGCGGCACTTGCCCTGGCGGGCTGTTCGGCCGGGCTGCCGCCGGACGTCGCCAAACTCGGCTACGTCAACCAGACCCAGCGGTTCGCCCTGGACCTGCCGCGCGGCTGGTCGTTCCGCGAGACGACCGGCGCGGCGGCACTCATCGCGACAGGCCCGCAAGGCGCCGACGAGGGCCGGCCCAGCGTCAACGTCACGGTCGCGCCCGTGGCCGACGGAACGACGCTGGAGGACTTCGAGCAGACGAGCCGACGTAGCCTGGAAAGGCTGCCGGGCTTCAAGTTGATCTCCGAAGACGCCGCTACGGCCGGCGCCCGCCGGGCCTGGACCATAACGTTCGAGCAATCGTCCGCGGGCCGGCCCGTCCGCGAGAAGCAGTTGTGCGTGGTGACCGGCGGGCGCGGCTACGTCGTGACGGCGGCGGCGCTGCCGGAGCAGTTTGCGGCCGAGGAAGCGAACTTCGACACTTGCTTCCGCTCGTTTCGGGCGGGGTGGTAGAACACTCAGCGAATGGGAGTGCCGATGAACTTCGATGCCCTGAAGCGCGACGACCCGGTGCTGGCGGACCTCCTGGCCTCCGAACGCAAACGCCAGGAGGAGACAATCGACCTGATCGCCAGCGAGAACCTCTGCCCGCGCAGCGTCCGCGAGGCCGTCGGCAGCAGCCTGACCGACAAGTACGCCGAAGGGTATCCCCTGCACCGATGGTACGGCGGGTGCGACGTCGCCGACGCCGTCGAGCAGTTGGCGATCGACCGCGGCAATCGCCTCTTCGGCGGCGAACACATCAACGTCCAGCCTCACTCCGGCAGCCAGGCCAACATGGCCGTCTACTTCTCGATCCTCGAGCCGGGGGCAACGCTGCTGTCGATGGACCTGGCGCACGGCGGGCACCTGACGCACGGCAAGAAGGCGAACTTCTCCGGCCGCCTCTTTCGCATCGCCCATTACGGCGTGAGCCATGAGACCGAGCAGATCGACTACGACGCCCTCGCCCGGCAGGCACGCGAGGTGCGGCCGGACCTCATCATCGGCGGCGCCAGCGCCTATCCACGAACGATCGACTGCGAGCGACTCGCCGAGATCGCACACGACTCGGGCGCAAAACTCATGGTCGACATGGCCCACTTCGCCGGCCTGGTCGTCGCCGGGCAGCACCCCGACCCGGTGCCCCTTTCGGACTTCGTCACCGCGACAACCCACAAGACCATGCGCGGGCCGCGCGGCGGCCTCATTATCTGCAAGGCCGAGTATGCCAAGGCAATCGATCACGCGGTTTTCCCGGGCCTCCAGGGGGGGCCGCTGATGCACGTCATCGCCGGCAAGGCCGTCGCGTTCGAACTGGCCATGACCGAGGAGTTCAAGCGCTACCAGATTCAGGTCGTCGCCAACGCCCGCGCGATGGCCGACGAACTGGCGTCGCTCGGGTACCGCATCGTCAGCGGCGGCACGGACACGCACCTTCTCCTGGTGGACCTTTCGACGCGCAACACCACCGGCGCCCAGGCGCAAGGCTGGCTGGGCGAGGCCGGCATCATCGTCAATAAGAACGCTATTCCGTTCGACCAGCGGCCGCCGATCGACCCGTCGGGCATTCGCCTGGGGACCCCCTCGCTTACCTCGCGCGGGGCCGGCGAGGCCGAGGCGCGGCTCGTTATCCGGTGGATCCACCGGGTCCTTTCGGCCGACGACCCGATGAAGGCCGCCAAGGCCCTGCGGCCGGATGTCCTGGAGTTCTGCCGCACACATCCGATCCCGGACTGACACTACAACGCCAAGAGTGAGTTTGCGCGGCGGGCCTCCGGGGCCTGTTGCCAAATTGCCGTTCATGTAGGGTGGTCGCCGCGGCGACCACCATTTTCACGCAAGAAAAACGGCATTGGTGGGTGCAGAGCACCCACCCTACATATTGGGTAACATGCCCTCCGTACCCGCCGCGCAAAGTGGCGCTGCAGATAGAGTAGCGTTGTAGTACAGAGGAAGGCCCATGAAACACGAGATCGGCGAAGTGCTGCTGACGGCCGACGAGATTGCCGCCCGCGTCCGCCAACTCGGCCGCACGCTCGCCCGCACCTATCGCGGGCGCGAGCCGGTCCTGGTGGCCATCATGAAGGGGGGCGTGGTCTTCCTGGCCGACGTGGTGCGCCAGTGGCCTGGCCCCCTGGACCTGGAGTTCATCTCGGCCGCCTCATACAACGGAACCCGCCCCGGGCGCGTGCGGGTGGCGCTGCCAGCGGGCTTGAAGGCCCGCGTGGCAGGCCGGCCGGTCGTGGTGATCGACGATATTTACGATACCGGCGCCACGCTGGCGGCCGTCTGCCGCCAACTCAAGGCCCTCGGCCCAACCGAGGTGCGGACGCTGGTAATGTTCCGCAAGCGCCGCCGCGCGACCACTGCCACCCGCCCGGCCCTCTCAAAACGCGGCGCGCCAGCGCAGGGCGGACCCGACTGGGTCGGCTTCGACATCCCCGGCCGCTTCGTCATCGGTTACGGCCTGGACTACTGCGGCCGGTACCGCAACCTGCCCTACCTGGCGACCCTGCGGATTTCACTGGACCGCCCCCGCCCGAAGGGCCGATAACAAGGGTTGCAGGGGGAATTTCGGTGCGCACAACGCGCCGGAGACTCTAAGTTGCTTCGAGAGGACAACGACCGACTCCGCCAGGAAATCCGGGAAGCCCGACGGCAGATCGAGCGCCTCGAACAGTCGCTCGTCGAGAGCCAGCGCATGGCCACCGTCGGGCAACTGTCCTGCCGTGTCGTCCACGAGTTCAATAACATCTTGCTGCTCATCATCGGCAGCGCCGGCGAGGCCCTCAAACACGGCGACGATGCCGCCAAGGAGAAGGCGCTCCGGAAGGCCGTCGAGTGCGGCCAGCGGGCCGCCGACATCGCCGGCAGCCTCCTCGGGTACGCCACCGCCCGCCAGACCCAGGACCAGGTCGTCCCCGCCGATGCCCTCATGGAATCCGCCGTCAACCTGATCGCCTGGGACCTTCCCAAGAGCGGCATCGACCTGGTGCGCCAATACGACACCCAAGCCCCGGTGCGCGTCGTGCCGGGCAAGATCGAACAGGTTATCCTGAACCTGGTCCTGAACGCCCGCAGCGCGATGCACGGCCGGCGCGGCCGGCTGACGGTAGCCGTCACCTCCGACGCTGACGGCCTCATCGCCCTGAAAGTCCAGGACACCGGCTGCGGCATCCCCCCGGAACACGTGGAGAAAATCTTCGACCCGTTCTTCACCACGCGGCCACGTGGCAACGGTAACGGCAACGGCAATGGCAATGGCCACGGGCAACGCAGCGGCGCAGGGCTGGGCCTGCCGGTGGCCCGCGACCTGGTGCGCCAGGCGGGCGGCGATATCCGCGTCGAATCCACCCCCGGCGTCGGCTCGACGTTTACGGTGCTGCTGCCGGTGGCGACGTAGCCTTGCCTCTGACAGGTCTCTTGCCCGTCAGCGGCCACCCCATGACCGTCGGCTCACTTCTTCGGCCGATAGTCACGGGTGTCAATGCAGGCGTCATAAGTCGCCCGGTCAATCCGTATCCAGTCCGTCTTGTCGATTCCGCGTGAATTCCGCGAAGTGGGGCTGTCGGGGAAGGCACAGGCAATCCGGACCTCCCGCCTTGCTTGCCGGGCAACCCATCTTACTTCCGCGACGGCTTCCGTCAGGTCCTGGTCCTGGCTGAAGACCAGGAGCACATCGCATCGCCCTTCGTAAGCAGCACGCACCATCTCCAACGCAATACGTATGTCAATGCCTTTTTCCTGGCCGACGAGTTGCGCGCCAGCGCGACCATCGGGAAGCCTCACCACGGCATTCCGATACTTGAGGGGACGGGAGTACACCACAACGTTCATGCGCCCCATCTGGGCCAGTTTCGCCTGCCAGAAGTGGTTCCAGAAAGGGCTGTCTTGCGCTGCGGGCACGCCCGTATAGAAGCGGGTTTCGGTCAGAACCCAGCCCTTGTCGGCACTCACTCGCCGCGCAAGTTTGAGGACATCATAATTGGGGTATTCGTAGCCGAATGTATCCTTGGCGGCGTAGAAGAGGTTTTGCCCATCAACAAAGGCGATTGCCCGTGCGCCAACGGCTTGGGGATGCTTGGCATCCATGAACTGCCCCCCTGAAAGAAGAACCCCGCCCGAGGCCGTCTTGCGGCGTGTCAGGCGGGGAGAAAATACCTTGTGATCTGTTCCACGCGAGGAACTATACAACACGCCAGAGGAAAGTCAAACGATTTCGCCCTCACGCAGGCCACAGGCCCTAAATAAACCCCGCCCGAGGCCATCTGCTGGCGTGTCGGACGGGGGGCAAATAAGTCGCGTGATTCCTTTTTCCATCGTCATTTTACGCCCGCCGCATTGACCTAAACAAGTCGCCGGCAAGATCGAGCCTGTTTCTTCACAGACCCCCGGCGTCGGCTCGACGTTCACGGTGCTGCTGCCGGTGGCAAAGTAGTTCGCCCCTTCTTACACGTCTTGCCAATCGCCAGGTCAACCGGCCACTTGCTCCCCGCCACGGTTCTTGATATAATTGGACTGTTTAGCGGGAGGTACGCACGTGAAAATCGAGATCGAACGCGAGAAAGACGGCCGATGGATCGCCGAAGTGCCGGACCTTCCGGGCGTGATGGTGTACGGGAAGACGCGGCCCCAAGCCCTTGCCAAGGTTGAGGCGCTGGCGTTGCGCTTCATCGCGGACAAGCCCGACTTGCGCGAAGACCTTCTCGATATGGCCCTGCTTGCCAAGAGGCGCCGGGAACCGTCGCGCCCGCTACGGACGATTCGCCGGTGTTGTAAGCACTGCCCGTAAGGTGATACCCCGCGGCTCCCGCCGCGGGCTCAATACGCTACCCCTCACACGCCTGAACCGCCACTATTTTGAAACCCGCGCCGCCCCGGCGCATTAGAATGAGTAGCGAAACCCGCAGTACAAAGGGCACTGAATGGCGGACGTCGTTAGTTGGCAACTGGTGAGGGACGCGGCGGCGGGCGATGCCCGCGCCAGGCAGACCCTCGTGGAGTCCACGCTGAATGACCTCTGGGCGCTGGCCATGCGCCTGGTACGCCGACGCGACGAAGCCGAAGACATTGTCCAGGAGACGTACGTGCGGATGTTTGCGACGATCTCGAGCCTGACGCCCCAAGGACGCTTCGAGGGGTACCTCGCCCGCATCGCGACGAACCTCGTCGTGGAGCGATGGCGCCGCAAACGCCCCGCGGTCGAGATCAGCGAGTCGCATCCCTCGCCCGACGCCGCGGAGCCCTGGCAGGCCGCCGCCGAGAAGGAAGACCGCCGGCGCCTCCTGGCCGCCGCATGGCAGGCCATCGAAGGCCTCGCCCCACAGCCGCGCGCCGCCATCCTGCTCTTCTACGCCCAGAACCAGTCGTGCGACCAGATCTCCGAGATCTTGGACGTGCCCGTCGGCACGGTCAAGACGTGGCTCTTCAGGTCCCGGGAACAGGTTCGCCAGGAAGCCGAGCGGCTGCTGCGCGGCGACGCCGCCCCCAGCCGCCCGCACACCTGAGATTTGCGCGGTGGGCCTCCTGACCCACCGCGCCGCAGCCGTACCGCAGCGGGTCCGGAGGCCCGCCGCGCAATGATGAGAAGTAAGAGGTGCATCGGTTAGGAGAAATGTCATGCATCCGGAATGCGAGCGAATCCGCCAGTGGCTTGACGAGGTCGAGCGCCGGCCCTTGCCGCCGGACCTGGAGGCCCACGCAGCCTCGTGCCCGTCGTGTCGCGCGAGCGTCGAGGCCGAGCAGGCCCTCCGCGAACATCTTAGCGCCACGGCGCCTCTGGACCCTGCGCGGCGGACGGCCCTGATGGAGCGTATCCTGACGGCGCCTGCGGCCGCGCCGCGGTTCCGCCGCATGCGGCTCCTCCGGTGGTCGTGGGTTCCGCTGGCGGCGGCCGCGGCGATCGTTCTGGCCGTGTTCCTGGGTCAACCGCAGAAGCCCCGAAACCCGATCTCGCCGACCGAAGTATTCGGCGATTTTCTGGGGCCGATGGCGAACTTCGTGGCACCTGACGAGGCCCCGCGGCAAACCCCGGCCAAAGAGCCCTCGGCAACCGATAACGTCCTGGCCGCTTTCTGGGGCGACCTCGAAGGGCCGCTGACCGTGGCCCTCGCCTCCATGGAAGCCCCTCGCGCTGCGGCGGGCATCGAGCCGGCCGCGCAAAAACCCAAGCCGCAAGCACGCTGATCCGACGATAAAGGAGATGCCCATGAAAACGCTGAAACTGGTGACGATGCTGGCGGTGCTGGCTGGGGCGGTGATCGCCCAGGCCGCATCGGTCGAAATGGCCACCCTTGCGCCCGCCGACGCCAAGGCCCTGATCGAGGTCAACAACGCCGCAGGCTTGCGGCAGGAACTGATGGAGTCGAAGTTCTGGACCGCCCTCCAGAACACCCAGGCCTTCAAGGATTGGCGCGCGAGCGACAAGTACGCCCAGATGCGACAACGCGTCGACGAACTCCTCAAGAACCTGAGGATGGAAGAGGGCGCGGCCCTTCAGATGTATCTCGGCCGGCGTATGGCCGTCGTCCTGCTGCCTTCGGATAACGAGAAGAAACCCGACGGCGTCCTCCTGCTGGAAGTCGCGGGCAAGTCGGAGATCGAGAGCGAGGCCAACGCGCAGCGGTTCGTCGAGGCCGTCGGCGCCACCGAGTCCGGAAAACACCGCAACATCGCCATCTTTGCGGTCCAGAAGGAGAAACGCACGGACCGCATCGCGCACGCCGGCGGGGTGCTCCTCATGACCAACGCGGCCGGCACCGCCCTGGAGCGCGTCCTGGACACGATCGTCGGCGGCCAGCCGTCGCTCAGCGCGTCCGAGGACTTCGGCCGCGCGACCAACGGCCTTCTGGCCAACTGGCGCATCCGGGCCTATGCCGCCGAGATCAAGCATCGCAAGACCCCCGGGGCCGTGGCAATGGCCCCGCAAGGCAAGGGGCACTTGCACCTGGAGTGGCGGCTGCTGGGCGGGGAGCCCGACATGGTGGCGATAAATGCGCCGACAACCCTGACGAGCCCGTCGGCCCTGCCGGCCACGACCGTGGCCGCCATCGCCACCGCGTTTCATCCGGCCGCGATCTGGGAGAAGGTGAAGGCCAAACTGGCCCAGGATGCCGCCGGCGGCGCCGAGAAACTGGGCCGGGCGGAGATGTTCCTGCGCGGCTTCTTTCCCGGCAAGACCATGGCCGAGATCACCGGGGCATTCGGGCCGGAGGCGGCGCTGTCGCTCCAGAAGGCTGAAGCGGGCGGCGCCCCGGGCATCGTGGGCCTCGTCAGGCTGACGGGCACGGGCAAGCCGGTCGCCCAGTGCCTCAAGGACGGCCTCGCAGCCAAGGCGATGATCCTGGCAGCCATGTCCGACCCCGAAAAACAAGACGGGCCGCGTCTGAACGTCCGCGAGGAAAAGGTTGACGCCACGCCCATGCTGATCGTCGAGGCGCCGGGCCTCATCGAAAAACTCCTCGGCGACTGGGCCAAGGACATCGCCCTGACGGTGGCCGTCACCGATAAGTGGCTGGTCGTCGGCACAAGCGTGTCGAGCGTCAAGGCGTCGGTCCGCACCGCAACGGGGGCCGAAAAGCAGGCGACCCTGGCGGCATCGCTCGCCGCAAAGGGCGAGAAGGTCCCGACCGGGCCCGTCACGCGATGGGGCACCGTTCGCCCGGCCGACGGTTCCGACATCGTCCTCGGGCTGGCCGAAAAACTCGCCGGCAAAGAACGCGTCGAGCAGGCGAAGAGACTGACCAACCTGGCGGAACTCCTGGCCCTCATTGAGCGGGTCACCTGGCAGAGCACCGAAAAGCCGGACCTCGTCTCCGGCAAGGCCGACCTGCAGGCCATCGAGTAACCGCATGGCATGGATGCCGCACCCGGCACGTGGCGGGCTCATGGCCCGCCACGATTTTGCGCGGCGGGTCTCCTGACCCGCCGCGCAAGAGTGCCGCATGACCGCTCCGGCAGACGGCAATTCGCGCGGCGGTTCAGGTCGAAGAGTCGCCTGGGCGGGAACCCGCCGCGCATGCACTGCTACCGGCCCCGTGGCCGTGCTTCTCGCGCGGTGGGTCCGGAGACCCACCGCGCGGATGTAAAGCGTTCGCGGCTGAAGCGCTCGCGGCCCTTGCGTTCGACGCCCCGCGATGGCATGATAACAGCCCCCAGATGAGGCACCCGTGTACGTCCACAACGGAATTCCTGCGAAGGAGAAGGTGATGGGCAAGTCGTGCTGCAAGGGGGCCAAGAAGGCCGCTCGCCGGCCGTCGGCAAAGCCCTGCCACTCGGCCCCGGCAAGGCGCGGAAAAGAAGAGTGCCCCCTCACCCGTTTCAGCCGCATGATCGACAACTGCTACGAGTACGCCACGGCCGCCAAGGCCGATGGCCGCCCCATCGTCGGCATCCTGTGCGAGTTCACCCCGCGAGAACTCATCATGGCCGCAGGGGCGGTGCCGGTGTGCCTTTGCGGCGGGTCGGTCGAGATGATCGCCCCGGCCGAACAGGACCTGCCGGCCAACCTCTGCCCGCTCATCAAGTCCACCTACGGCTTCCACGTGGAGAAAGCCAACCCGTTCCTGGAGATGGCCGACCTCATCGTGGCCGAGACCACCTGCGACGGCAAGAAGAAGATGTACGAACTCATGGCCGAGACCCGGCCGATGTACGTCCTGGAACTCCCGCAGAAACCTGACGAGCCCGACGCCTTCGCCCACTGGCTGGAGGAACTCCGGCGCTTAAAGACGGAACTCCAGCGCCGCTTCGGCGTCAAAATAGCCGACGCCGAACTGCGCGGGGCCATCGCCGCCATGAACCGCGAGCGGGCAAGCCGACGCGCGCTGGCCGAACTCATGAAGGCCTGTACGCCGCCGCTCACGGGGCGGGAACTTCTGGACCTTAAGAGCAGCGTCGCGTGCATCCCGGAGGACATTGCGGCGTACGAGGCTGCCCTGCGGATGCTGGTCAGCCGCAAGGCCGTCGCCGACGCCGCCTCGCGCGTCCGCGTGCTCATGACCGGCGTGCCGATGGTCCACGGGGCCGAGAGGGTCCTGGAGATCATCGAGAAGGCGGGTGGCCTCGTCGTGGCGATGGAGAACTGCACGGGCCTGAAGCCCATACTGGAGGACGTGGACGAGAAGGCCGCCGACCCGCTGCGGGCCGTCGCCGAGAAATACTTCCACCTGCCGTGCTCCGTCATGACGCCGAACGACCGGCGCCTGGAATCGCTCCGGAAACTGGCGAAAGAGTACCGTGCGGACTGTATCATCGACCTGGTCTGGCAGGCGTGCCTGACGTACGACGTTGAAACGCACCGCGTCAGGCGCCTGGCCGAGGAGGAACTGAAAATGCCGTACCTGCGGATTGAGACCGATTACTCGCCGTCCGATTCGGAGCGCATCGCGGTGCGCGTTGAAGCGCTCCTGGAGACCGTCCGCGCTGCATCACCTGGTTGAGTGGAGGTACTCCCTCCCGGGCAACCGCGACCCCAGGGCCGGAGCGGTTGTCCGGCCA
>JAPLMO010000300.1 GCA_026386995.1 Planctomycetota bacterium
AACTGCAGCGTGCCGCCGCCGAAGGTGATGTTCCCGCCGTTGCCCAGAGCCGTGGCATTATTCGCTTGCAGGATGCCGGCTTGGATTGTCGTGGCGCCGCCGTAGGTGTTGGCGCCGGAGAGGGTGAGCGTGCCGGCGCCGAATTTGGTCAGACTCTTGGCCCCACCGCTTTCGCCGATGTTGCCGGAGATCGTCAGCCCGCCGGCCGTCGCGGCATTGGTGATGTTGATGTTGTCGTTGAGCGTGATCGTGGCTTTGATTTCGTCCGTGGCGGTGCTGCCGGCGGTGGCCTTGTTAATGGCGGCGCTGCCGGAGGACGCGTCGAAAATCAGCGAGCCGGCGGTGCCGTTCTGGAGCGTGGTGGCGTTGTAGGTGCTGCCGGTGTCGCCGATGTTCAGGGTGCCGATGGTGATCGCCTGGTTCAGGTTGATGGTCTGGGCGCCGGCGAGGTCGATGGCCAGGGTGGCGGTATCACCAACGGCGTTGGGGAAGCCGCTGGTCCAGTTCGAACTGGCGTCGTCCCAGTTGTACGTTCCCGCGTCGGTCGGCGTCCACGTGTACTCGATGGCCTGGGCCGGTGTGACCAGCACCAGGCCCAGCGTGGCGGCAATCAGCAGCCCCAGCAGCCCCAGCGTGTTACGGCTAAACATGACTCTCTCCCTGACGTGACGAGCCCCGACCCCGTTTCCGTGTGAATAGTTCAAACGCTCCCCTGCGAGTGCGCAGGAGACGTCTATCGCCACTGACGAAAAATGTGTTGGCAATCTAACTCTCATAACGGCCCCAATCCAACCGGCCAGAACCGCGCCCCCCCGTGAGTGCAAGAAGCAGATAGATCCCAGCGCGGCACAGCCCACTGAATTATAACTCACATTGTGGGCGAAGTCCAATCGCGGAGGCTTTTTTGGTGTTCCACCAGGCCATTCTGGCCAGCCTGCCTAAATTGCCCAGATTGCCAATTGCAAGGACTTCGGCCCTCCCTAAGTCGCCACGAGGCAGTTCCTTGGGGGGATCCTGAGGTGCATAGCCCCAAGACGGAGCATCACACCGGCGGCGAATCCCGGATTGTGCCGCCGTTTCCTGAATTGCTGCCCTACCTTCGGGAAGTGTTTGAGCAATCCGGGCCGGGAGCCGAGTATGTGATCCCCAAGTGGCGGTATCGCGGGGCCGGTACGAATCTGCGGACGGGCCTGCTGCGTATAATGGCCAAGGCCGGCGTGAAGCCTTGGCCGAAACTGTTTCAGAATCTACGGGCAACGCGGGAAACGGAACTGGCCGACTCCTGGCCCATGCATGTAGTCTGCGCCTGGATCGGGAACTCGGAAGCCGTGGCGCGCGAGCACTACCTTGAGGTGACGGAAGATCACTTCCGGAAAGCGGCGCAAAAAGAGGCGCAGTACCCTGCGGAAAGGCCCTTACCAGAGCGGAAAGCGGAAACCGCCGACGTGCAGAAACCCCCGGATTTACCGAACGATTCCGAAGCATACACGAATGTACATGATTAACTGGTGGGCGCTACAGGACTTGAACCTGTGACCTCGTGGGTGTGATCCACGCGCTCTAGCCAACTGAGCTAAGCGCCCACACGGCAGACGGCTCACCCAACGCCCAAACTATACTTCGGGAGGGGACCGGTTTCAAGGCCCTTCCTGCTCCCTCTTCGGGCCGCACCGCCTGTCGCACTGCCCGCAGCGCCGCGTTGCTGCGTGCCGCCTCCTTGACATTTCGCTCATTCCCGGCGAGCATAGGGGTGGTCTTTCATGCCTGCGGCGGGGCCGCGGGGGGCCGTGCCGCTTGTCGAGAGGGTCCTATGGCCGCGAAACGCGCTAATCTCATCGTTCGGCTCGTGCTGGTCGGCATCCTTGCGGCGGGGCTCGCGATCGTCGTGTCGCGGCTGCTGGCACCGTCTACCGTGGTGGTCGAGAATGCAACGGAAGCGGAACTCACCGATGTGGAGTTGCGTTTCACGGTCGATGGCAAGGCCGTGCCGCATAAGATCGTACGGCTTGCCCCGGGCGAGAAGCAAACGATCACGCTCGACTTCGGCTCCGGCGATTTCCCGTTTGCGGCAACTTATCGGATGGGTCCAATCAAGGTGAATTGCGACCCCGGCGTCTCGATCAAGAGCCGCGGCGAGCACTGGATTCTCAGGATTTCCGCGGACAAGTACGAGGTGGTACGGCAGTAACGCCGCAACGCCGCCGGGACTGCTGCCGTACCCTGCACCGAAGGGTGGGTGCATAGTCACGCAACAGCCCGCCGCGGCGGGCAGGCTGTGACCACGCCACCCGCGTAACACACCCTGCGCCCCGCCACGCCCCGATTTTTGACACGGACAAAACGGTTGACTTGCCGCAGGGCGGGCCTAAACTGTCATGTTCCGATTGAGGGCAAGGAGACCGCCGTCATGGTCGACAAGATGCTGCTGGACCTGCTGGTTTGTCCCGCATGCCGGACCAAGGTTGTCTTGGAAGGCGAGCGGCTGGTCTGTCAGAATGCGGCGTGCGGCCTGAGGTACCCCATTCGCGACGACATTCCGATTATGCTGATACAAGAGGCCGAAAAGCCGGAGCCGCAAAAGTAAAGGCGGGAACGGGGAACCGGGAACCGGCGTAACATATTTAGCCGGTCGCCCAGGCGACCGCGTGCCGTTCAATCGAAAATCTAAAATCCAAAATGGAAGCGGGTTGAGTGCGAGCATGATCGCTCTGGTTTCTGACATTCACGCGAACCTTGAGGCCCTGGAGGCCGTCCTGGCCGACATCGCCGAGAAGAAGGTCGAGGCCGTTTTTTGCCTCGGCGACGTCATCGGTTACGGCCCCGACCCGACGGCCTGTCTGGACAAGGCGATGACGTTTGACTTTGTGATCATGGGCAACCACGATCACGCGGTGTTCATGGAGCCGACGGGCTTTAACACGTCGGCCGAGACGGCGGTGTTCTGGACACGTGGGGCGCTGGAGTCCGAGCCTGACGAGAAGGCCCGCCGCCGGCGCTGGGAGTTCCTGGCCCGCATGGAAGAGTTCCAGGATAAGGACAGCGCGCTGTTCGTCCATGGGTCGCCGCGCCGGCCGATGCACGAGTACCTCTTTCCGGACGAGGGCGAGGCGAACCTGACGCGCCTGGGCGAGTCGTTCGACCTGGTCAAGCACGTCTGCTTCGTCGGCCACACGCACCTGCCGGGCGTGTTCACTGAGACGATGGAGTTCTTCACGCCCTCGCAGGTCAAGCATAAGTACACGGTTGGCGACCGCAAGGTGATCGTCAACGTCGGTAGCGTCGGCCAGCCGCGCGACCTTGATCCGCGGGCCTGCTACGTGACGGTCGAAGGCCGCGACATCCGCTGGCATCGCGTCCCGTACGACCACAAGAAGACGATGGGAAAGATCCTGGCCACCAACACGCTGGACGAGTTTCTGGCCAACCGGTTGGCGGAAGGGCGTTAGCCAAAATGTCTAATGCCTAATGACTAAGCAAACGGCAATGCCCAATGCCCAAGAGGTCGGGGCGGCCGCATCCGGGTCGTCTGTCATTGGGCATTTTTGTTTGAATAGTCATTAGGCATTAGTCCGTAGGAACCGCGAGGCGCGCCGCCGCGCGGTTTCAATCAACGAGTTCGGTAAAGCGAGGTGTCGTTGAATCGCGAGACTATCATCCGTTGGATCGTCGCGGCCGTAGTGGCGGTGGTCATCGTGGCGGGTTTCTGGAAGATCGAGCCCTATCTGCCGCTGCCGCGCGCCGAGCCTAAGGCGCCGGCCCCGGCCGCGCCTAAGCCGGCTCCCGCTGCGGAAAAGCCTGCGGCTTCGAAGCCAGCCGCCGCAAAACCGTCGGGCGAAACGCCCGCCGCGCCACCCGCCGCGCCGCCCGTTGCCAAGGCGGCCGCGCTCCAGGTGGTCGGGGCATCCGAGGCCGCGCCGCCGATCGTCCTGGGGTCGGCCGAGCGCCAGTCCAACTTCGACCTTGAGGCCGAGGTCACGCCGGTCGGCGCGGCCGTTCAGCGCCTGGCGCTGTCGCGTCGCGATTTTTTCAAGTCCGTCGAGGACGCCCACAAGCCCCCCGACGAGCGGGCCCCGATGGAACTGGTGGAGCCGTCGGCGTCGAGCGCCGCCTTCACGATCCCGAAACTCAGCGTCACCCTGAAAGGGGCCGAGGGGCCGTCCGAGGTCAACCTCTCGAAGGCCGTCTGGAAGGTCGTTTCCTCCAGCCGCACGCAGGCCGTCTTGGAACTCGACGTTCAGGACGGCGACGGCAAGGCGCTGCTGACGGTGCGGCGGACGTACGCGCTCTATCCGCGGTCCGAGGCCGTCGAGGCCGGCGCCGCGCCCCCGCCGCAGTACGAGTTGCGGATGAAAACGGAGTTCGTTCCCGCCGACGACCGCGTCGAGAAGGTCCTGTACGAGTTGTCCGGGCCGCCGGAACTGCCGGTCGAGCCCGGCCGCGGCATAGCGGCGGCGGCGGTGGTCGGGACGTGGGCCTCGGGCGGCGTCAAGATGAGCCCCCTGAGCCCCTCGGAGATCGCCAAGGGGGCGGAACTGCCGAAGATGGCCAACCTCGCGGGGCCCGACCTTGTGTGGGCCGGCCAGATGGACAAGTATTTCGCCGTCGTCATGATCCCACAGAAGCCCTCGCGCGAAGGGACGTTTGCGGCGGCGGCCGAGTCGCAGTGGGATCGTGTTCAGCACGAGCGGGGCGACACGGCCGTTCCGGGCGTCCGCATCGTCTCGCGCGAAATCCCGATGGCGGCAGGCAAGCCCGTCGAGCATACCGTCCTGGTTTTCGCCGGCCCGAAGGACGCCGACCTCCTGGAGCGGTACTACGGCAACCTCGGCCTGGACAGGCTTATCATCTGGGCGTCGCCGTGCTGCAGCGGCATTACGATTCCGGGCGTCGACACCCTGAGCCGCCTGCTCGCGGGCCTGATGGACGCCCTGAACGCCGTGGTCTACAACTACGGCATCGCGATCATCCTGCTGGTCGTCGTGCTGCGCGTGGTGCTGCATCCGGTGACGTGCTGGACCACCAAGTCGATGCTGGAGATGCAGAAACTGGCGCCGAAGATGGAGGCGATCCGCAAGGAGTTCGGCCACGACAAGGAACGGATGCAGCAGGAGATGGCTAAGGCCGGGGGCCTGAAGTCCTTCGGCGGATGCCTGCCGATGTTCGTCCAGATGCCCATCTGGATCGCGTTGTACGGGGCACTGGGGGCGGCGATCCATCTGCGGCACGCGCCGTTGCTGCCGGCTGACTGGCTGCCGGCCGGCTCGCTCTTCCTCCAGGACCTCTCGTCGCCCGATGCGCTGGTGGCCTGGCAGACGCCGTTCTTCCTGCCGGGGCGCGACATGCCGATTCTCGGCTGGATCACCGGTGCAATCCAGGGCATGCTCACGGGCTCGGCGAACCTGGGGCTGACGGGTTTCAACCTGCTGCCGGTGCTGGTGGGCGTATCGTTCTATCTTCAGCAGAAGATGACGCCGCAGCCGGTGGCCGCCAACCCGCAGATGGAACAGCAGCGCAAAATGATGAGTTACATGGTCATATTGTTTGCGCTGATGATGTACAGCCTGCCGTCGGGGCTGTGCCTGTACATTTCAGTGTCGTCGTTCCTCGGGTTCTTCGAGCAGCGCCTGCTGAAGAAGACGATGGAGAAGCACCAGACCGAGGCGCTGTGGCGCCTGGTCTTCTTCGGCCTGCCGGCGCGGCTGCTGAAGGGGTCGGCAGGGGCGGATGAGGCCGTGCCCGCCTCGGCCAGGACGGCGGGGGGAGAGAAGCCCAAGACGCTGTCCGCTCCGCCCCACTCCAAGCCGCTGGCCTCGGGCCGCCACAAGTCGATCGCAGAGCGCATCCAGGCCTGGGTCAACCAGCGCATGGGCGAGGATAAGGGCAGGAAAAAATAAGGGCCAAATCGGCATGAGCGCGCGGTCAAGCCGCCCGGGGCTTTCGGCCCGCATCGGGATGCACCGCGGCACCGCGACGTTGCTCGTCGACGGCCGCCCGACGGCGGCGATTGCGTACGTGACTTTCGATCCCGACGAGCGCCTCGTCCGGCAGTTCGCCGACGCGGGCGTTGAACTCTTCTCGTTTCAGGCCACTTGCGACCACGACTACTACGGCCTTGCGGCGGACGCGCGGCCGACCCCCGATCAGTACGACTACAGCCAGTTCCGCGAGCGGATGGCGCGGGTCCTTCGCGCCGCGCCGCAGGCGAAGGTCTTGCTGAGGGTCAGCCTCTCGTCGCCGCCGTGGTGGGACAAGGCCCATCCGGACCAACTGATGTGCGGCGCCGACGGCCGCCCGTACGATCCGGAGCACCCCGTGCCCTGGCCGCCGGCGGCGCCCACGCCGGGGAAGCGGACGGCCCCGTCGTTTGCATCTCAGGCGTGGCGGGCGGAGGCGGGGGCGGCCCTGGAGCGGTTCCTGACCGCCGCGGAGGACGAGTTCGGCGGCCGCATCATCGGCTATCACCTTTGCAGCGGCGCGTGGCACCAGTGGTGTTACTGGGGGACGAGGGAGAACGTTTTTCCGGACACCAGCCCCCCGCAGCAGGAGGCCTTCCGGCAGTGGTTGAAGCGGCGACGGTGGGCGGGCGTCCGCGACCAGGAAGTGCCGACGTTGCGGGAGCGCGTGCGGGCCGAGTTCGGCGAGTTCCGCGACCCGACCGACCGGACGGCGTCGCTGGCGGTGGAATACTCGCGGTTCCACAGCGAGGTGCTCGTTGAGGCGATCTCCGAGTTGACGGCCCGGGCGCGCGGCGCCGTCGGGCCCGACAAACTCCTGGGCGTTTCCTACGGGCAGTTCGTGGACTTCCAGCGCCATGCCTCGGCGTGGCACACCAGCGGCCACCTGGCGATGCGCAAGTTCCTGGCCGACCCGAACGTGAACTTCGTGGCCGGCCCGACGGCGGTGTGCGACCGCCGGCCCGGCCGCGGCGTCAGCCTTTTTGCGTCGGTCACCGAGTCGGTGACGCTTCGCGGCAAGTTGTGGTGGGACGAGAGCGACCTGGCAGCGCCGCTCATGCCCGCCCCGGCCGACGCGGAAGCCTTGCCGGCGAGGAGCCCGGATGAGTTGCGGCACATGGAGCGCCGCGAGTTCGCCAACGCGCTCTGCCACGGTGCGGGCATGGGCTGGCTCGACGCTCGCGGCGGGGCCGGCCCGTCGGCGGACGTGCGGCGGATGGTCGAGATCAGCCGCAAGGCCCTCTATGCCGACCGCTCGCCCGTGGCCGAGGTCGCCGTGGTTCTCGACGACGTGTCGGTCCACGACCTGCGGTGCGACAACCGGCTGACGGCGCCCCTGGTGACGGAGCAACTGGCGGCCATCGGGCACGTCGGGGCGCCCGTCTCGGTGGTCCACGTGGACGACCTGGGGGACGTAGCGCAGCACAAGTTATACATCATCCTTAACTGTTTCCATGCCACTGAGAACCGCCTCAAGCGAATCTGCCAGGTGACGCACGCCCCCGGCGCGACGGTCTTGTGGTTCTACGCCGCCGGCCTGGTCGGCGAGACCCTGAGCGCCGAGCGCATGGAGCGCCTGACGGGCATCCGCCTGGCGATGGACCTGAGGGCGACGCCGCTGAAGGTCCGCGCCGCCGGGGCACTCGGCGAGGCGGAGTACGGCATGGGCGACCTCCTGGCGCCGGTCGTGTACGCCGATGACCCGGCCGCCGAGGTGCTGGGGCAACTGGTGGAGTCGCGGCGGTCCTCGACGGGCCGGCCGCCGCCGGTGCGGGCGGGCCTGGTGCGCAAAAAAATCGGCGGCGCGACCGCCGTCTTCTCAGCCGCGCCCGCGATGCCGGCCAACCTCCTCAGGCAACTGGCGGTCGACGCGGGCGCCCACATCTACGCCGCCGACGGAGAGGCCGTCTACGCCAACCGCTCGCTGCTGGCGGTCGCGGCAGGGGCCGGCAAGCGGCCCCATATCCGCTTGCAGCAGCCCGGGCCGCTCTACGAACTTTTTGACGGGAAGGAAACGCTCCTGCGCACCGGCGAGGGGCGTGTGCCCGCGCCGCCCGATGGCATGTGCCTGTTCTATCGCGGCACGCGCAAGCAGTGGGAAGCCCTGGGCGCGTAACCTGTCGGTGTTTACCACTACAGCGCCACTTGCGCTCTTGCGCGGTGGGTCTCCGGACCCGTGCGTGTTTAGCGCCAGCACCGCTTCTATGAGTACGGCTTGCCCAGCCGTGGCGGAAGGCCCGCGACGTTTCCCACGGCTGGGCAAGCCAGCCGTGCCACATCCGCTATTGCGGTCCGTGCGAGACTTGCCCAAGTGGCGTTGTAGTACTACTTTGCGGCCGCCTGCTTCGGTGCCGCCTCGGACGCCGGGCCGTCGAGCGTCAAGGCGATGATCGTGTCGATCTCCTGGCGGTCGCCCTGCGGCAGGGAGATGGTAACGGCCTCGTCGGTTTGCTTCACGTCGGCCTTGCCGCCCGTCAGCACTGAGGCGGAGACTATTTTTTTGGCGATGCCGGGCAGGGTGACCGCGTCGCCCGGCCACTTCAGGATGTGCACGTAAACGGTGTTGCCGTTGTACGTGCTTGCGCCCCACGTCCCCGGCCGCCACGGGCCGCCGCGAGTTTTGTAGATGGTCTGGCCGTACTTGCCGAGCCACTGGCCCATTTCCTTGAGGCGCTGGACCTGGCGGGGCTCGATCTCGCCGGTTGGCATGGGGCCGACGTTGAAGAGCAGGTTCCCGTCGCCCCCCGCGCAGCGCACCAGCACGTTCAGGCACTCCTGGAGGGTCTTCATCTGGTCGTTGGGCTTCCAGGCCCACTGGTTGCAGATGGTCATGCAGGTTTCCCACGGGCGGTTGATCTGGAATCGGCCGATGGTCTGCTCGGGGGTGTCGAAGTCACCAGGCAACCCGCAGCGGTTATTGATAAGGATGTGCGGCTGGAGGGTGCGGATCGTCTTGAAGAGGTTCCCGGCGTCCCAGTCGGCGGCCTTTCCGCCGAGGCCGTCGAACCACATGATGTCGATCTGCCCGTAGTTCGAGAGGAGTTCCTTCACCTGCCCGTGCAGGAACGGGATAAACTTGGCGGCGTGGTTGGCGGTCTGGAAGTCCGGATGGTACCAGTTGGGCTGCGAGTGGTACCAGCCGATGCGCATGCCGGCCTCGCGGGCGGCCTTCGCGAGTTCAGCGCACACGTCGCGTTTGAAGGGCGAGTTGGTGATCTTGTAGTCCGACATCTTGGTGTCGAACATCGAGAAGCCGTCGTGGTGGCGGCTGGTGAAGACCATGTACTTCATGCCGGCGGCCTTGGCGATCTCGACCCACTCCTTGGCGTCGAACTTTACGGGGTTGAATTCTTTGTAGAGGTTGTCGTAGACTTGGGCGGGTATCTCCCCCGTGCCGCCCATGTTGCCGCGCTTCCCGCCGCGCGACCACCCGATCTCGGTGCCCTTCAGGCTGACCGAGCCCCAGTGGATGAACATGCCGAACCGGGCCTCGCTCCACCACTGCATGTCCTCGGGCTTGGCCTTGAGGTAGCCGGTCTCCGCGGCCGGGGCGGCGGCGGGCGCAGGCGCAGCCGGTGCTTCCGCCCGCGCGGCCGGTGAGGCGGCAAGGATGAGGCCGAGTGCAGCCAGCGCCGCCAAGAGGGCAACTGTCTTGTGACTCATCAGATTCTCCTTACATGGTTGTTCAAGGTTGTTCAAGATTACCGCTTTCCCGTGCACGTCGCAAGGAGTACCTTGCGGGTCGAGACTTCCGGGTAATCGGCGGCGAGTTTGCGGATGGCGTCCATGCTGGCAGAGTCGGCGAGGCGCCCGAGGGCCTCGGCGGGCACTTGGAATCCGCCCAGGTCGATGACTCGACTGGGGGAGCGGGCAGGCATGGGAACCCTATTCTGCCTCTGCTTTGTCTTTGTCAAACAGCCCCTTGCCGGCCTGGCGGGAAGGCGGCTTACGGGCCGGGTCCGGAACGGCCGGCAGTTCATCGGCCTTGAAACGCGGCCCCTTGACCACGGCCGACAGCAGTTTGGCCTGGGCCGGGTACTCCGCCAAAGTTGCTTCCAGCACCCAAAGAAGTTCCAGAAGTTCGGTCGTAAAATCGCCCGTCCACTTTTCCGGCCGGATGTCGTCCAAGGGAGAAGACTTCTTGCCGCCGCCCTTTTTCATGCGGTACTTCAGCCAAGATTGGACAACCTTCAGGCCGGAAACTTCAAACTCGTACACCTCCGTCGCAACGGGGGCAAACTCGCCGTCGCCGACGTGCAGGGTCCGCTTGGCGTCGTTGTACTCGTACTTGTCCGGGTAGTTCGCAGGGTCCCCGGGAACGGGCTTTACGCAGCGGGCCTTTCCCTTGGGCACTTGCCCGGCGTGGCAGCCCTTCGGGACAAACCGCCGGCCGTAGGTATGAAGCCATAGCAGCCGGGCCCCCACGTCGCGGACCTGGGCGAACAAGGCCGCGTCTTTGGTCAGCGGCACGCGAAGTTCGCGCGTGGCCAGTTCATCGGCGTAGCGTTCGGTGAAGGCGGGTTGGGCCAGCGCGCCGTAGACATAGGCCAGGAAGTTTTCAGGCGTGACCTTCCGCCCGTATGCCTTGGCCAGGACTTCCAGAAGCCCCGGCAGGATGTTGGCTTCGTTGCCTTGGGCGTCACGGTACAGCGGTGCAACTTCCTTCGCGCCGTATGATCCTCGGAAATGGTGCAGGTCTGGTATCTCAGCAGCGCCAGTCAACGCTGGCCCATGCCCAAGCGGGTGATTCAGAAGTGTTGTCAGATACACCTGATCGTCGCCGCGGGCGGCCCACAGGTCGGGGCGCGGACGCGACATAAGCCGGCCGTCTGCAATGATGCACTGGCGGTCGAAAGACCTGTAGGCGTACCGGGCAACGGGGGGAATCGGGGCGTTCTTGGAAAGTTGTGCGATGGGTTTGAAGTCGGCCTGGGCGGTCAGCGCGACGCGATAGGTTCCCTCAACTTCGCGGTCGCCCGTGCCGTTGAAAGCAATCGACCTATCCTTCGCCGCCAACAGCGCGCACCATCGTCTTTCAAGCGTGTCCTTGTCCGGTGCAATAGGCCAGGTTCGCTTGAGTTGAACTCCCGAATGCTGCCACGGCAACAGGTCCGTCAACAAGGGCCAATCAAAGAATACACCAGCACCCGCGGGACGGAATGGCGCTAACCAGTCGTCGGGGCAGTCTTCCCATTTCAGGTTCTTGAAGCCTTGAATCGCTTCCAGGGCCTTCAACTTCTCCTCTCGCGTTCCTTCAATTCGGGCGAAGCGCACCTTGGCGGCCTTGCCCCTGTTTGCCTTACCGTAGCGCACTGCGACAGCGATTGCCACGGGTGTTTGAATAGCAAAGACGTTCTCGCTCTTGCGCGTGCCCCGGCCTTCCCCGCCCAGGTCCAGAATCCAGATTTCATCGCACAGGCGGCGCATGTGCTCGCGCATGCCGCAGAAGGCGTCGCCGTCAAAGTAACTCGAAGCGCTGATGAAACTTGCCACGCCCGGCCCGGCCGCCGTCTTGTGCTCAAAGACCTTCCAAAGCGCCCAGCGCCAGAAGTAGACGTAGAGGTTGTATGCGTTCTTAAGGTCTCCGCCATGTCCGGCGGCCTTTGCCGGTTCGGTAAAGTCCTTGAAGATCGCCGCCGTTCCCTTGCCGTCATCTCCCCAGCGCACCCATCCCCCCGTGCGGCCCTTGTTGGTCTGGTCGGCGGCATCATGGCGATCATAGGGCGGGTTGCCGAGGCAAACAATCACGGGCACGTTGTCTTTGACTTCCAGCGCCAGGCGGTGTTGCTCGGCGATGGGTTTCAGATACAGAGGAAGCTGCGGCGGCGTGGTATGAGGACTTTCCAGCGTATCGGTCAGATAGACATGCGTTCCGTTGGCCGGCAGTTTCGCGCCCTTGCCGACAAGGGCGCGGCTGACGCGAAGTTCAGACACGGCAAACGGACCGACCATGATTTCAAAACCGTAGATGTTGGCGGCCAGGGCTGTCGCCTGCCCCGGCACAGCGCCGGCCCCCTGGAGGGCCTCGACCTTGCTCAAGGCGTGGTCGATTACGCCCAGCAGATAGGTTCCGGTTCCGGCCGCAGGGTCAAGAGTCACAACGTCGCGGTCAGCAAAGCCGAGGGCCTTGCCGAGCCGGTTCGTTAAAAGATCGTCAATCAGGCGGACCTGAGCGCGGACCACTTCAACCGGGGTGTAGTATGCCCCCGCGTCCTTGCGCAGTTTGGGGTCATAGGCGGCCAGAAAGTCCTCGTAGAAGTAAAGCCAGGGGTCCTGCGGCCCGGTCATTGCCGCCGCCGGCACACAGCCAATGACGCGGATCAGGAGGTTTAGTGAGGCGGAGATTTCCGCCTGCGCGTTGGGGTCTGTCAACACCTGAAGCGCCCGCGAAAGAAGGCTGTGCTTGACGGAGAGGGCCGCTTCGGCGGTGTTCAGTGCCAACGGATCAGCCCCATCGCTTCGGGCCAGAAGAAGCGCAAAGGTCACGGTCTGGGCGTAGGCGTCGGCGAATTGTTCGTCGCTCGCGTCAGGAAACAGCAGTTGCCGCCAGTCCTTGCCCAGTTGCACCAGCGGCGATTGCTGGTCCTTCAGGGTGTCGGTCACATCATCGCGGAGCATCCGGCACAACGGGGCGAGCAGGTCGGCCAGCCCCTTGAAGTCGATTTCGATTTGACCGCGAACCGCCCCCGGCCGCGTGGGAATGATGGGTTGCCAGGAAAGGAAATCCGTCAGCAGCCCCAACACGGCCTGGGCATCTTTGGCAGTGACCGCCTTCTTGCCGTCCGTTGCCACGTCGCCAGAAACACGGATGACCCGTCGGACAGCCTGGCCGCCGCGGTACAGGCCCCACTCGTTCCCATCGCAGTAAAGCAGGTTGGGGATGCCCTGGAAGCGCTCCCATTGCTTTTGATTGTGCCCGGTGAATCGCCTGGGGTCTGCCCCGTTGCCGGGGGCCTTCAACTCGGCATAACCAGCCAGAAGTTTGGCGGCGTGAACGGCGTAGTCTGGCTTGCCCATGCGGCCGGGCAACCTGATTTCGCCGGTGGAAACGACTTTTCGCGCCAGGGCTCGGCCGACATCCTCCATCAAGTTCTCAAACGGCCCGCGAAGTTGGTCTTCCGGCTCTCCGGCGGTCAAGGTCGTCATCTTGGCCGTTACGGCGTCGGCGAACTTTTGTAGCGCGTCCAATACCGCTTTCTCGGTGGTCATGGCTAGAGGTTACGTCAGGATGTGGCTGGTGTCAACGTTTTCAGCCTAAACAGGTTTTTTGGTTGAGACCGACGGGCCGCCCGATTATCCTCTCTCGCACGGCCGTGGAAAAGGACTCACGTTCATAAGTTGCGTTCCAGGTGAACCACAACACCGTACCGCCGGAGCAGACAAGTTGGTATCCTTATTAACCGCCGAGACCGCAGGGAGGTTACTGGGTTTGTGATGAACTTGGAAGACACTATCGTGGCCGTCAGTTCGCCCGCCGGGGCGGGGGAGCGCGCGATCCTGCGCCTCTCCGGGCCGCAGGCGCTGGAGATCGCCGCGTGGGTGTTTGTGCCGGCCGAGAACCCGGCCGGTCCTTATTTAGCCCCCCGTGAATACACGGGGGGCCGCGCGCGCGAGGGTGAGCCTGTGGACGTTCGGCCCCCGGTGTATTCACCGGGGGCTAAGTGCGGCAACGGCGTTGGGCTCGAAGGCCGATCCACCTACACGGCGATTGCGGGTCGGCTTGAGCCGCCGGGGTCGGGGTTGTCGGTCCCGGCCACCTTATACGTAATGAAGGGCCCGCGGTCGTACACGCGGCAGGACGTGGTGGAGTTTCACGTCGGCGCCTGGCCGGCGCTGGAGGGCGACCTGGTGGCCGGCCTGCTGGCGGCCGGGGCCAGGCCGGCGGAGGCAGGGGAGTTTACGTTCCGGGCGTTTGCGTCGGGGCGGCTGGACCTGGCCCAGGCCGAAGCGGTTGCCGCCGTCATCAGCGCATCAAGCGCGGCCGCGCTGCGGGCGGCCGAGGACCTCCTGGGCGGTCACCTGTCGCGCGAGGTGGCGGCGGTGGCGGCGGAGGTCCGCGAGTGCCTGGCCCTGGTCGAGGCCGATCTCGATTTTTCCGACCAGGACATTGAACTTACGCCGCCCGAGGAGTTGGCCGGCCGCATCGACGCCGCCCGCGCGTCCCTGGCTGCGCTGGGCCGCCGCGCACGCGGCTTGGAGACGGCCGGCGGCCGGGTGCGCCTTGTGGTTGCGGGGCGGCCGAACACCGGCAAGTCGAGCCTGTTTAACCGACTGCTGGAGTGTGAGCGGGCGATCGTCTCACCCGAGGCCGGCACGACGCGTGACGAACTGCGGGCGGCGCTTCACATCGGCGGCATCGAGTTCGCCCTGAGCGATATCGCGGGCCTCGACGACACGCTGCCTTATTTAGCCCCCCGTGAATACACGAGGGGTGGCGCGTCGCAGGCGCCTGTGAACGTTCGGCCCCCGGTGTATTCACCGGGGGCTAAATACGGCGAACAGCCACGGCACGACGTCGACATCGCCGTCAAGGCCCGCGAAAAAGCGCTTGAAGCCATCGGCCGGGCGGACCTCGTCCTGCTGACGATCGACGGGTCGGCGCAGCAACACGACCGATTTGATGAACTTATGGCCCTCATAGCAGCGCCGGTTGTTGTGGCGATAACCAAGTGCGACCTGGCTTCGGTGGGGTTACTAGCCCCCGGTGGCAACCGGGGGTCGCCGTTCGAAGGTAATTGCCCCCCCGCCTTGCGGCGTGGGCTAGTTACAGCAGCCGGCGCCGAGGTCATCGCCACCAGTGCCGTCACGGGGCAGGGGATCGAGGAACTGCGGGCGGCGCTGGTGCGGGCGGTCGCGGGCGGGGATGTCGACCGGCAGGCGGCTGGGCCGGTCCTGACGGCGCGGCATCGCTCGGCGCTGGAGGCGGCGGCGGGGGCGCTGGCGCGTGCGGCGGGATTGACCCGCCGGGGCGGGGAGGCCGGGGAACTGGCGGCCTTGGAACTGCGGGAGGCGCTGGAATCGCTCGGGGCGATCGTTGGCCAGGGGGCCGGCCCGGACTTGCTGGACCTCGTATTTTCGCGGTTTTGCATAGGAAAATGAATACGCGACATCGAGATGTCGTCTGTAATAGTGCGGGCCGGATGGGCCGAAGGGGCAGTCGGCAGGGGCCATCCGCCGATCTGTGGACCCGCGCATCGGACAAGAGACGGGGGGACGCCGAGGTTTTTCCTTGACGGTCGTTGTCCGCGTTCGCTTTAATACGGCACTAACGAGGCAGTGCGACCCACCGGGCACGGTCCTCGGCCGACGGGCTGGGGGCGGGAGAGCTGTGCCTACGAGCCGGACTTGCCCGCCCCGGCGTTCCAGGTGAGGAGTTGTTATGCCAAGCGCCAAGACGGTATGGGGGATTGACGTCGGACAGTGCGCCCTGAAGGCCCTGCGGCTTCAGTGGCGCGACGGCAAGTTGCGGGCCTTGGGGTTCGACGTCATCGAGCACGCCAAGATCCTCAGCCAGCCTGACGCCGACGAGCAGGCCCTTATCCGCAGCGCCCTCGGGAAGTTCACGAGCCGCAATAGCCTCAAGGGCTCGACCATCGTCATCAGCGTGCCCGGGCAGGCGAGTTTCACGCGGTTCATCAAGTTGCCCCCGGTCGAAACGAAGAAGATCCCCGAGATTGTCCGCTACGAGGCTCGCCAGCAGATCCCCTTCAACCTTGAAGACGTCGTGTGGGACTACCAGACGATCGCCAAGCCCGCCACGGCCGGGCCGCGCGAGGTCGAAGTCGGCATCTTCGCCATGAAAAAGGACATCGTCAACGATTACGTGTCCGACTTCCTGGCGATGCGGATCGAGCCGGACGTCGTCCAGATGGCCCCCGTGGCCCTCTACAACTACCTGCGGTACGACAAGAAGGAAGGCGCCGGGGCCACGCTGCTGATGGACGTCGGGGCCGAGAACACGAACCTCGTGATCGCCGACGGCGAACGGGTCTGGATCCGTAACGTGCCGATCGGCGGCAACAACTTCACGAATGCCCTGGCCCGCGAGTTCAAACTGCCGTTCTCGAAGGCCGAAAACCTGAAGCGCCATGCGGCCGAGTCGAAGCATTCCCGCCAGGTCTTCCAGGCGATGCACCCGATCTACGGCGACCTCCTGACGGAAGTGCAGCGGTCGATCGGCTACTACACCAGTCTGCACCGCGACAGCCGCGTGGAACGCGTCGTCGGCCTCGGGAACTCATTCCGCCTGCCGGGCCTCGGGAAATACATCTCGCAGAACCTCGGCGTGGACGTGCAGGTGGTCGATAAGATTGCGAGCCTGGCGGAGGCCGAGGCCCTGAGCGCGCCGCTGTTTAAGGAAAACGTGCTGTCGTTCGGCACGGCGTTCGGCCTGGCGATCCAAGGCCTGGGCATCGCGACAATCCAGACGAGCCTCCTGCCGCCCGAGATCCTCAGCGCGAAGGTCTACCGCCGCAAACGCCCGTTCTTCGTGGTGGCCGGCGTGACCCTCCTCGGCGCGGTCGGCTGCTTTGCGTACGACCATGTCACGACCAACCTGGAACTCACGGGTACGCCGGGCCGGACCGAGGGGCTTCAGAGGCAGGTCACCGGCATCCGCGACGACAACAAGAAGCAGCAGGCGGAGTTTGACAAGCAGAAGGTGCTCCTGACCCAGGAACAGGCCAAGGTCTCCGAGGTCATGGGCCTCATCGCAAACGATGCATACGCCTGTGACATTCTGCGGAGCCTGTGGGCGGCCTGGCCGTATGACCCCAAGTGGGCCGAGCCGGCCGTGCCGCGCACGACCCTCAATATCATCGAGATGCTGAACGTGACGCTGCACTACACGCCGGAGGTCCGGGAGTACGCCGAAGCCGCGCTGACGGGCGGGGGCCTTCCTCCGCCGCCACCGCCGACCGAGGGCGCGCCGGGCGCCACGGCGGCCCTGACGGGGCCGCAGGCGGGCGTTGTCATGCGCGTGGTGGGCATTACGCCGAAGGAAGGGCCCGAGGCGACGCAGTACCTCAACAACGGCCTGATCGAGAAACTCAAGAAGGACGAGCGGACGATCCGTCTGAAGAGCCTGTCCGGCGAAGAGGAAATCCTGGCGAAGATCGTGAGGCTGTTGCCCTTCCGGCAGGCCCCCGAGTACCAGGAATTTTCCGGCAAGACGGCGGTTGCGTCGCCGTCCTCGGCTGCCGCTGCCGCCCCCGTGGTCCAGACGTATGACAAGGGCAGTTACTCGTGGTTCGAGGCGGTCTGGGTGGTCCGAATTCCGGAGAAAGTGAAGGCTGAGGCCGCGCCAAACGCCGGTCAGGCCGGCGCCCCCGGGGCGGCCGGTGCACCGGCGGCCGGGGCCCCCCAGTCGACACCCAAGTGCTCTGTGCCCCTTCACTAGAGCGCGGCCTT
>JAPLMO010000226.1 GCA_026386995.1 Planctomycetota bacterium
GCCGAAGGCCGCGGGGTCGAAGTAGTTGGACTTTACGAGCCGCGCCAGGGCGCGGAAGGAGTAATCCTCGACCTGAAGCCGCGCCAGGGACATGGCGGCCCGAACGACGGGGCACTCGCTGAGCGGCCGGCCCGCCTCCACGCGGAACGGAAAGCCGTACCGCGGGAACACCTGCCGCACGAGCGCCGCGTAGCCTTCAATCGACCGCACGATAACGGCGATGCTTCGAACTTCCTTCGTCTCGCTGCGAAGGAGGTCGGCGATCTGCCGCGCGACTTCCTCGACCTCGCGCGTTCGCCCCGCGGCCTGAACGACGGCGATGGCGCCGGCGGCCTTCGGGCGCGCGGCCTCGGGAAGGGCGAAGAGACACCGGCGCACCCGCTCCAGGTCCGGCGGCAGGCGGGTCGGCTCGTCAACCGTGATCTCGCTGAGGCGCCCGGCGAATCGCTCGCGAAGGCGCTGGCGCGTTCGCGCGGTCACGCCGAAGAGGTTCTCGCGGCCGGGCTCCCACGTCAGCGTGATGAGCGTGCGTGTGGCCTGCCGCGACAGGGCCTCTAGCATGTCCAACTGGGCGGGCGCGAGGTCCTGGAACCCGTCGACCGCCAGCAGCGCCAGGCCGGCGAACGGGCCGAACTCGCCCTTGGCCACCACGTCGGCGGCGTGCCAGAACTGCCCGGCATCGTCGTACACCTCGCGGGCCTGGAGGGCCTTCTGATACTCGGCGTACAGGTGCGCTAGCAGGCGGTTGCGGGGAGTGCGCATCTCGCCGGCCAGCGCGCGGCCGAAGGCGTCGGGCTCGACGCGCGCGGCCTTCAGTTCCCGGAAGAGGCCGTCCAGCGCATCGACGAGGCCGGGGGACTCGCGGACGGGACCCAGGATGGCGGCCTGCTTCTGGTCGAGGTGCGCGAGGCAGTGGCGGATGACCTGGCGGCGGGCGAGGTCGCCGATCCGCCGCGCGGGCCGACCGGCCGCCGCGAGCAACCGGTCCGCCAGTTCGTGCATCTCCAGGATCTGGGGGCGGATGAGCACGCCGCTCTTCTGCGACGCCAGGAGGCGGCTCTCGGTCGCGCGGCGGCGAAGGGCCGTCGGCACGAGCATCAGGCATTTGCCCGGCCCGGATTCGGCAAGGGCCGCCTGGTATGCGCGTAGAACGTGGCCGGCCTTGCCGCTCCGCGCCGGGCCGACGATGAGTTCAACCGGTGATGGCACAGATGCCCCGCCTCAAGAAGACCTTGCGAGCGTGACCCTACCGCGTGCGGCGAGGCGTGTCAAGTTGCCCGCGGTCTGGGGGTGGCATGATCGCGCTGTGCACGCGTTTGACGGTGGCAGGGGCGCACGATTACAGGGCAAGTTTTGCGCGGCGGGTACGGAGACCCGCCGCGCAAAAGTGTCGTCGCGCGCTTTTACTTCTCGGGTGGAGCAGCCGCGCGGCCTGCCGCGGCCGGTCCGCCACCCGCGCCGGCCATGGGCGTCAGGTAGATGTCGACGCGGCGGTTTTTGGCCTTGCCGGCGGGGGTGTTGTTGTCGGCGATGGGGGCGGCGTCGCCCTTGCCGAGTGCGGCGATGCGTCCGGCGTCGACGCCGCCCGCCCTGAGGACCGCGGCCACCGCCTCGGCGCGTGCCTCGCTCAGGCCCATGTTATCCTGGGACTTGCCGAGTTGCTTGAGGCGGGCGATGGTGTCGGCCTTTCGGACGCGGTCGCTGTCGGTGTGGCCGATGATGGTCATCATGCGGTCCTTGGCCTGGTCGCCGCTCAGGATCTCGGCGAGTTTGGTGAGGGCGGCCTTGGCCTCGGGCTTCACGACGGCCGAGCCGGAGTCAAAGGTGATATCGGAGTTGAAGCGGAAGAGGCCCTTCTCCTTGTCGAACGTAAAGAGGCCCGGGTACTTCTGGCCCAGGTCCTCGATGGCGGCGATGACGGTCGCAGGCATGGCTGCCGGCGGCGGCGCAGGCGGCGGCTCCGGCTCGGCCGGCGGCGGCACGTACGGGGTGCTCGGCCTCGGCGGAGGAAGTTCCGGGTACTGGAAGGGCTTCATCGCCTCCGGGGGTTGCTCCAGCACCGTTGAATCGTGGGGCACCGGCGGAGACACGCAGCAACCCGACAATCCCACGACTGCCAGCAGTATCCCAACCAGCGGCACGCCACCTACTGCCAGGAACCAACGCATGGTTCTCTCCTTATCAGATCGGCCGAGTGACTGGCGCGAAAGCACGTTCTCGCGGCGATCCTGTGACGAATAGTGTAACCTGCCGGCCCGCTACAGCAAATGGAATTTGTGTGCAAGCGCAATCGTTTTGTTGCCGGAGCGGCATTATGTGACAGCGCTACTTTCAAGGTTTTGCGCGGCGGGTCTCCGTACCCGCCGCGCCGACTGCTGCTAAACTTCGCGAACACGCGGCATTTTCGCGCGGCGGGTACGGAGACCCGCCGCGCAAAGGTTGAAAGATTCTTTCTGCGGTTCTACTTAGCGCCGTAATGGTAGTATTACGTGCCTGCGGCCGGCGGTTTCTTCGAGGCCGGCGGCCCCGCGACTTCGTCGAGCACCTTGCGGTAGGCGTCGCCGTTGTACTCGCCCACCCAGCGGTGCTTCTCCTTGCCGCCTACGAAAAGGACCACTGTGGGGAAAAGCGCGACGCGGTGTCGCTTCCAGATGGGCTCGCACTTGATCGTTCCCCAGAAGGTCATGAGGTCGAACTCGGCGAAGTCCACGCGGTCCTTGTAGTCGTCGTAGAGTTGGTTGATGCACGGGTTCAGGAACATGCACGCCGCGCACCCCTCCTTGGTGAAATACACCACGGCCGGGTGCTCGGCCTTGAGGACCTTGCGGCTGAAGTCGAACTCAGTGTCGATGGGCCTGAGTCGGCTGGACCCGCAACCTCCGGCCGCCAAGACCAGGATCGCGCAGGCGGCCAGGGCGGCGCGCGGCAAGGGCGCGAAACGGACAGGGTTTGCGGATTTCGTCAGGCCCGGCGGGGCCTCACGGGTGATTATCGCCAAGGCACGTCTCCTGCACCGCCCCTCGGTTGCCGCGCGCATGCGTCGCGGGCGACCTGCCGCCAATTCTACCGTGATTCGGGAGCCGCACAAGAGGTGCTGCTGCGCACAGATACGGAGTGGAAAACTATGAAGGCCGGGAGACCCTCCGCCCAAACAATGAATGTGGCGATGTCTTACTAACGTCCGCCGCGGCCTCCGCCGGCACGGCCGCCCACGCCGCCTCCGCCAGCCCCGAAGCCTCCGCCACCCCAGTTGCCTCCGCCGCCATAGCTGCGGCTGGTATCTATCGGGGGCGGCTCGAACGCCTTGGCGAGCCTCGTGTACTCCGCTTCGCGCTGGCTGCTATCGCGCGACTGGGCGCCGTCGGTCAGGGCGGTCAGTTTGCCCGCGGTGGCCTGGAAACTCACCTCGTTCTTCGCCAGGTCGGTGCAGAGGGTCTGGAGCCCCTCCATTTCCTTCCGCTGCATCAGGGTCAGGGAATGGTTCTTGACGGCGGCTTGGAAGTCGGCAAGTTTGGCGTTGAGCGTGGCCACGACCTGCTTGCCGAGGTCGGCCAGCCGCTCGTTGGCCGCCTGTGCGACCGCCTGCTCGGGCTCAGCCGAGCCGCTGCTTGAAAGGCTGCGAGCCTGGCGGATGTCCTCGGCCAGGGCCGCGAAGGCCGCCTCGGCCTCCTGCGGGGTACGGGCCTTCTTGATGGACGCGATACGGGCCTTGATCTTCTCGATTCGGGCGGAGGCCAGGCACGCGATGGCCCGGGCCAGGTAGTTGTCGTCCGCCAGATTCGCGCCGGCGGGCTTGGCGGGTGCTGGGGAGGCAGCGGCAGGGTCGGCCGCCGACGTCTCGGCGTTCGGCGTCGCCGGCTTGACCTTGGCCTCGGCGGCTTCCAGCGGCGGGTAGACGCCCGTCGGCGAGGCCGTGAGAATCTCGGCGATGGCCTCGTTTTTCACGCTGTTGTCCGAGCCCTTCTCGTAGCGGTCGCGGAGTTTCAGATATGCGGCGGCGGCCGCTTTCCACTCGCCCTTCTTGCGGAGCGACTCGGCGATGACGCGCGCCGCATCGGTTCGGGTGGCGTCTTCCTTGGCGATCCTGAGGAGCCCCTTGGCGCCCTCGATGGCCTCGTTGTACTTGCCCTGAACCATCAGGGCGCCGGCATCGAGGAGTTTCTGGCGTTCGTCCCCTGCGGCAGGCGCAGGTGGGGCCGGGTCTGCCGCCAGGGCGCGCCCGAAGGCAAGCGTCAGCACTATCATCGACACGATTGCAGCGAGCCTCATGGCCTGTCTCCTTGCGAGTCCCTGCGATGCCCGGCGCCGACCGTCCGGAGGTTCACGGCCCATAGGTCAGATCAAGGTGGGTACGACGTCGTGGCAGCAGCCGGCACGTTCCCTCTGGGACCGGTCGCGCATCCCCATGCGTCCTTCAGAAGGCTCAACGAAGCGGGGAGTGGCTTTATTGCAGATGAGGCCGTACGCCCGAACTCGGTTTGCATTTGCTTCTTGAGGACGAGACGGGTCAGGTCTTCAAGGTGCTTTAAGGAATCCCGGCCGCGGAACAATGCGGCGGCACCTGAACCCCATCGGCGAGGTTCAATCTTTGGGGGACCATGGCGATGCTTGCTGACGCTTCGGCCGTGCGAGAACCTCAAGAGTCAGTGGCAGCAGGGCGAGGGAACACTATGACCACGACACCCCCGGCGGACGTAAGGCGGCTCCTCCTGATCGACGACGACGAGACCTTCTCGCTGGGGCTCTCGCGCGTCCTGGCCCGGGCGGGCTGGCAGATCTGCACCGCCAGGGAGGGCGACGAAGGCCTCCGCATGGCCGCCGAGGAGCGGCCAGACGTGGTCCTGCTGGACCTCTTCATGCCCGGCAAGGATGGCTATGCTATCAGCGCCGAACTGCACCATATCCGTGGCCTGGCCGACGTGCCGGTCTTCGTCCTGACGGCGTTCGGACAGAACATCGGCGAACTGCACGGCCTCTCAGCCGAGAAGGCCGCCCACATCTACGGTTTCCTGGAAAAACCCGTCGAGGCCAACGTCCTCATGGACGCCCTGGACCGCGCGATGCAGGACAAGAAACGTCGCGCGAAGTAACATGCGATCATGGTAGTGCCTCGGAAACCAGGGTGACCATGACACCCCGCGCGAGGGGCGCCGCTTTGCGGCGACATTGTTCCGAACGGCGCTTGCACCCCCGCCCGCGCGATGGCATGATAGCGGCCTCTTGGTCGAAACGGACCGGCAAGGGAGGTCAGCCGCCATGCCACGCAATCGCATCTCGCGCCGCCAACTGCTCACGGGTTCCCTGAAGGCCGCCGCGGCGGCCGCCGCGCTGTCGGTCGTGCCGCGCAGCGTCCTCGGCGGCGCGGCCCGGCCAGCGCCCAGCAACGTGCTGACGCACGCCATCATCGGCGTCGGCGGCATGGGCAACGGCCACGTCGAGTACGTCCTCGGCGACTCGGGGGCGCGGCTGCTGGCGATCTCCGACGTCGACGCCAATCACCTGGCCGCGACGCTCAAGCGGTGTCCGAAATCGTGCAAGGGGTACAAGGATTTCCGCGAGGTCCTGGACCGCGGCGACGTCGACGTCGTGCACATCGCCACCCCGCCGCACTGGCACGCCGTCATGAGCGTGATGGCCGCCCAGGCGGGCTGCGACATCTGGTGCGAGAAGCCCATGACCCGCACGATCGGCGAGGGCCGGCCGGTGGTCGAGGCCGTCCAGCGCTATGGTC
>JAPLMO010000288.1 GCA_026386995.1 Planctomycetota bacterium
GGTCGTCCAGGATGGCGGTGACCAGCGTGACGGCGGCCTGCTCGCGGCGGTGGGTCTCCAGGAGGGTTTTGACGGTCTCGGTGCGGATCATGGCGGCGTCGCCGACGATGACCACCAGGTCTCCATCGAAGTCGCCCAGCGTTTTCTCGGCGGCCATGACGGCGTGGCCGGTGCCGAGTTGCGGGTCCTGCACGACCCACGCGATGTCCTTGGCGTCGGCGTAGGCGGCCTGGACCTGGTCGCGCATGGCGCCGACGACGAGAAATTGCTCGGGAATGCCCGCCCCGCGGCAGGCATCAAGGACGTAATCGAGGATGCGCCGGCCACAGACCTCGTGCAGCACCTTGCTGCGCGCAGACTTCATGCGGGTGCTTAGCCCCGCGGCCATGATCAGCGATTTTACCTGCGTGTCGCTCATGCCTTTGCCGTATCAGCGTTTTCGGCCGTGCCGCCCCGCGTGTATTCACGCGGGGCTAAATAAAGCCAGTCTTGCCGTTACTCAGTCACTCGCAGTTTTGGCTACCCGGCCTGGATTCGAACCAGGGATAGGAGGACCAAAACCTCCTGTGTTACCGTTACACCACCGGGTAACAATCCATTGCGAATTTCGGATTGCGGATTGCGGATTGGCAGTCGAAGGCCGTTTGCCGTTCGTAGCGCGCCAGATACCCAGTTTTAATCTTCGGTTCGGGTTTTTTCCAGGCCTTGGCGCGTTTGGCCAGTTCGGCCTTGGAGACCACGAGTTCGAGGCTGCGTTTATCGAGGTCGACGCGGATCTCGTCGCCGCCTTTGACGAGTGCGATCGTGCCGCCGGCCGCCGCCTCGGGGCTGATGTGCCCGATGCACGGGCCGGCTGTGCCGCCCGAGAACCGGCCGTCGGTCATAAGGTAGACCTTGTCGGCCATGCCGAGGCCCTTCAGGGCGGCCGTGGCGGCGAGCATCTCGCGCATGCCAGGGCCGCCGGCAGGGCCCTCATAGCGGATGACGATGAAGTCGCCCGCCTTGATCTTTCCCGCCATGATCGCGTCGTTGGCGGCCTGCTCGCTGTCGAAGACGCGAGCCTTGCCGGTGAAGCGGCGCATCTTCTCGGAGACGGCCGACTGCTTGATGACCGCGCCCTCGGGGCACAGGTTGCCGCGAAGGATCGCGATGCCGCCCTCGGCGTGATACGCCCGCTCGATGGGCCGGATGAACTCGTCGCTATGGACCTTGGCGGCGTCGGCGATCTGGTACGTCTTCTTGCCGCTCACGCCCAGGCAGTTGTTGAGGTTCTTCTTGAGGCGCTTCAGCATCGCCGGAACGCCGCCCGAGGCGTCCAGGTCTTCCATCATCATGTCGCCGGCCGGGCGGAAGTTCGTCAGGTGCGGCGTGCGGCGGCTGATCTCGTCGAAAATCTCGAGCGGCAACTGGATGCCCGCCTCGTTGGCGATGGCCGGAATATGCAGGACGGTGTTCGTTGAGCCGCCCAGCGCCATGTCGACCGCGATGCCGTTCTCAAAGGCCGCGCGGGTCATGATCTTGCGGGCCGTCAGGCCCTTCTTGACGAGGTCCACGACGCGCTTGCCCGAGGCGTACGCAATGCGGTCCTTCTTGGCGGAGGCGTTCAGGGCGGCGGCACAGTAGGGCAGGCTCATGCCGATCGCCTCGGTAACGCAGGCCATCGTGTTGGCCGTAAAGAGGCCCTGGCACGACCCGCCGCCAGGGCATGCCTCGCACTCGAGGTTGTCGAGGTCTTCCTGGGTGATGAGTCCGGCCTTGAAGCGGCCGATGGCCTCGAAGGTGTCGTGCACGAGGTCCAGCCGCTCCATCTTGTAGCGGCCGGAGATCATCGGCCCCGCCGTCACGACAATGGCGGGGATGTCCAGCCGCGCGGCGGCCATGAGCATGCCGGGGGTGATCTTGTCGCAGTTCGTCAGCAAGACGAGGCCGTCGAGGCGATGGGCCAGGGTGATGCTCTCGATCATGTCGGCGATGAGTTCGCGCGTGGGCAGGCTGTAGTGCATCCCCTCGTGGCCCATGGCGATGCCGTCGCAAACGCCGGGGACCGAGAAGAGCCAGGAGACCCCGCCGCCCGCGAACACGCCGTGCTCGATGGCCCGCTCCAGCCGCCGCATGTGGGCGTGGCCGGGGATCAGGTCCGTGAAACTCGAGACGAGGCCGATGAAGGGCTTGCCCATGTCCTCGGGCGTGACGTTGCCGGTGGCCAGCAGGAGAGCCCGCGCGGGCATGCCCTTCAGGGGATCGCGGAACCAATCATGAGGCAGATTGTTGGCCATGGGCGCAACCTTATCTCTTGCGCGGCGGGTCTCCTGACCCGCCGTAGCGTATTGACGCTTGCCCGCGGTGTTCCGCGCGGCGGCTCAGGAGAGCCGCCGCGCAAAGCCTCAAGCGAGGCCTTACAATGACAGCCTTGGCATAAGCAAAGACGTCAGGCGCGCAGTCCACAAGGAAATGCGCGGCACGCTTGGCGTTTCCGAGGCTTGGACTCAGGCGGCCGTGCGCCCGGAGCCCCACGTCCGCCGGCATCTGATACCTCAAATCTGGGATTTCAGATCTCAGATCTCAGATTCCAGAGCCCACAGCGGAATATCTACCCCATGGGAAACGCAACTTCAGCACAACGGTCAGGCATACTACCGGCCGGGCAGGGGGATGTCAATATCGAACCGGGATTGTGAGGGTGCCACGGCTGCGCAGTTTGCAGCCGTGCGTGCCTGCCAACGACCACGGCTGCACAAGGTGCAACCGTGGCACCCACAGAGTCAACCGTGACAGGGTACTAGACCTTCGGCAGGGCGGAAGCGAAACGAGGGAGAAAATAACCAGCCGCAACGGGCGGAGGTCGCCTGCAAGGCGCGCTAACGCCGGGCGAGGCCCTGCATTAGGCGTCCGTCACGGGCCTGTCGTACGACAGGTCGCCGGCGGCGGCAGGGGGCTCAAACGCCATGCTGAACAGGCGGAACATGCGGTGCCACGGCGACGCCGTCGGCTCGGGCCGAACCTGACAGAACTCGATGCCGACCTGGTACTGCTCCTCTTGGCGCCAGCAGTGGATGACCCGCCCGGTCAACTCCAGGGGCGAGTGGCTTCCGTGAGGTGGCAGCCGCATCGTGAGCACTTCGTTGACTTTCAGCGGGATGGCGCTCTCGGCCCGAATGCCGCCGAGCGAAAAATCGCGCAACTGCATCCGGCAATCCGCCTGACAAGGGGGCGGGCCGCGCTTCGCCAAATCGTCACGCCGCGTGGCTACCGGCAGCCGTGTCGCAAAACGGCCGTACCGGCGGCGCTCGCGGGTGGGGCTGGCTGATTCGCACTGTTTTATCATTGCAGCCGTCCTACATCTGGGCGCTTTGAACGCACTCACCCCTCCGGGTCAGAGGACCCGTCCACATATTATCGTCGTGCAAAGGCCCTGAACTTTAGCCGAGCCGGAGAATTATGACTCAGAATCATCTAATAAGCAAATCGGTCCCCGGAATTTTCTGTAAAGGAATACGGCATGGCTGCCGGGTTGGTGCAAGGCGACGAATAAACGGGGCTTCTACGGCGGGAGGCGGGCCGTCATGGTCGATCCTCCGTCACAGGGTCTTGTGGAAGGGAGAGAAACAATCTCCCCCTCACGCCAGTCCGACCCCTTGTTGACGGCCCGTTGCGCTTGGAGTAAGACGCCGAGTTTTTCTCGCGTGTCCAGCGGCGGCACGCGTAAAGCGTAACCCTTCCATTAAACCGCCATGGAGCGGAAAAGGCACGGGGAAAATAAGTACCTCATGCCTTGGCGTCATCCCGCTCGGGCCAGGGTTCTTCAAAGGCAATGCCGACGGCGTAGCAGTCCCCGGCGCGGTCGCACCGGATGACCTGGGCGACGGTGTCCCGGCCGCGGCCCGGGCCGAGCGGCGGAAAGAGCAGCGTAAGCGGTTCGTGGTGATCGAGCGATTCCTGCGAGACCGCACCCACGCCGCCTTGCGAAACGTTCAGGATGTGAAGGCCGATCAGCCGGCGAGGGTCGTTTTCGGGTGTCTGCCGACGAACGGCGTGAATGGGAATCCCAACAACGGAACGGCGATGGCGCCGTCGCTCTTCAGGCGGATTGAATGGTGTCTGGCTCACTGGCCCCCCAGTGTGTTCACCGGCCGCGACCTCGTCAGCCAGCATCCTAATATAGCACGAGATTGCGAACAAGCAAATTGTTTCCGCACTTTACCCAGTTTATCTTGTCGCCCAAACGGGCAAGCGGCCGCGAGAGGCGGGGGGGCTCAGCCGACGGGTTCGCCCGGGCGGCCAGCGCGGCCCTGGAGTTCGCGGCGGATATCGCGCTGGAGTTGTTCGACCTCGCCGGTCAGAATCTGGAGCCGCTGGCGCAGCGTTTCGGCCTGGGCGTCGAGGTCGGCGGCCTCGCGGCCGAGTTGATCGCGAAGGGCGTCCAGTTTGCTCCGAAGACGCTCCCGGGCGACGGAGGCGGCGGTATCGAGCCGGTCGTGGCCGGGAGTGCCGGCGGCGGTCGAGTCGGCCGCCTCGCGGACGATCTTCTGGAGGGCCCGCACGGTGGTGTCGTCGCGGAGGAAGGGCGGGCATTCCGCGAGCGAGTCGGTCGCAAGCATCTCGTCCAGCGCGGCGACGCGCCCGCGGCGTGCGGCGGCCTCGGTCTGGAGCGATACCAGTTGCTGACGCGTCCGGTTGACCTGGTCCTGGAGGAACCGGATCCGTCGGGCGGCGGAGGCCAGGTCGCTCGCATGGGCGGCGGCGACGCCGTTGGCGGCGCCGGCGTCGCTGCTGGCGCGGCGCGGCGACCCGCCGGGCCACACGCGCATGCCGACCACCAACAGCACTCCGGCCACGAGTGCGATCGGCCACGCCCACTTCGCATGGCGCTGAAGCCAGTACAAGCGCCGGCCTCCTTCGGACTTGGGCAACATTACGGCTGCGGCGGGTAGACACGCATCCTGCAAGTCGCTCTCAATCGCGTGTATCGGCATTCGCCGGGCGCGAAGTTGATTTTGATTCGCGTGCGAAGCAAAGAATTATCGCGCGGCCGGCGCCTCCGCGGCGGATGGGCAAATCTCGTGGCGTCACGCATCACAAAAAGAGAAAGCCCTTCGACGTTCTCGCCGAAGGGCTTGAAACAGGCAATGGCTGGGGATCCTGGATTCGAACCAAGACAGACAGATCCAGCGCGGTGGCGCGGTTTGACGTGGTGCAGGGCAGACAGACGGCAGACAGACAAAGGGAGGACGCGACATGAAATCGGAAACCGTGAAGGTGGCGTTGACCAAGACGCGCGTGGACGCGCTGCCCGTGCCGGCTGAGGGCCGCGGCGACCGTGATTCCCTGCCTACGACCACGGTCGCCCAGGCGACCGTGGCACCCGCAGATTCAATTGTGACGGACTACTACCACTACAACGCCACTTCGGGATTTGCGCGGCGGGTCGGGAGACCCGCCGCGCGAAAGTTGCCCAAGTGGCGTTGTAGTACTACCGGCCCGCCCGACGGCGACGGGTGATCATGGCCGTCGCACCGAGGGCCAGCAGCGCCAGCGTCGCCGGCTCGGGAACCGCGCTGATCCCGCCCGTCAACTGACCGACCATCATACCGTAATTGTTGGCCTGAAGCCCGACATCGTCGTCGCTGACGATCCCGTCGTAGCCGTAGACGTCGCCGTCGGCCCAACTGATATCGGTAAAGCCGTAATTGTTCGATAGG
>JAPLMO010000421.1 GCA_026386995.1 Planctomycetota bacterium
GCTGAATCGGATCGCCTTGAACCTGCTGAAGTCGGAAACCCAACAGAAGGTCGGCATCAAAACCAAACGCCTCGTCGCCGGCTGGGATCACGATTACCTGCTCAAGGTCCTGACCCAGGGGGATTAGATGCGATTGCCCTCAGAGCGGCGCCTTCGGACTTGACGGGAGTGGCTTCGGACGCTACTTTCTAGCGGCACTAATCAGCCCGGCGGCGGTTTGTACTGGGGGACAGGCCCCCGCAGCCGCGGGAGGCGATGAAACTAGGTCACTTTGGAGCAGGAAGCAGACCATGAGCATGCGAAGTTATCTGGCGATGGGACTGGTTGTGGCGGCAGGCCTCGTGGGCCTCGCCTTGGTCGTGACGCCGGCGGTGCTGGCGGCCGATGCGCCCGCCACCCCGGCGGACAAGCCGGCGGCCGATGCACCGAAGGACAAGCCCGCCGAGGCCTCGAAGGACACTCCGGCCGCGCCCACGGGCCCGAACGGCGAGAAACTTGCCCCGGTCGACATCAAGTTGCCCAAGGCCCTGTTCGAGGGGACGCCGAAGAACATCAAGCCCGCCCCGACGCTCGAAAAGTACGTCGACAAGAACCGCCCGCCGTTCCTGGCCCCCGAAGGCACGGTGCTTCTGTCGAAGGGCAAGAAGGTCACCTCCAGCGACATGGAACCGATCATCGGCGAGATCAAACTCCTCACCGATGGCGACAAGGAAGGCTCGGACGGCAGTTTCGTTGAACTCGGCCCCGGCAAGCAGTGGGTCCAGATCGACCTCGGCGAACCCGCCACCATCTACGCCATCGTCGCTTGGCACTATCACGGCGAAGGCCGCGTGTACCACGACGTAGTCGTCCAGGCCGCCGACGACGCTGATTTCATCGAGAACGTCAAGACCATTTACAACAACGACTTCGACAACTCGGCCGGCCTCGGCATCGGCAAGGACCTCGAGTACATCGAGGATTTCCGCGGTCGCCTGATTGACGCCCGCGGCGCCGACTGCAAGGGCGTCAAGGGTCGCTACGTGCGGCTGTATTCCAAGGGCAACACGTCCAACGACCAGAACCACTACATCGAGGTGGAGGTATACGGCAAACCGGCCAAATGAACCGCCCGTTTGTCCTCTTTCTGATTGGCATACTGGCCGTGGCAGTCGGGGCATCCGCCTTCCGTCTGCCACGGCTCGCTTTGCGGCCTATGCACGGCGACGAGGCCAACCAGGCCGTCAAGGCAGGCGCCCTCCTTGAGACCGGCGTCTATCGCTACGACCCCCGCGAGCACCACGGGCCCAGCCTGTACTACCTGACCCTGCCGTCCGCCTGGCTCGATTCGGTCAGGACCTTCGCCGACAGTGACGAAGCCATGTACCGGATCGTGCCGGCCGTTTTCGGCATCGCGATCATCCTGCTCCTGGCGCTGGTGGGCGATGGCATCGGCCGCCCGGCCGCGGTCGTAGCCGGCGTGCTGACGGCCATCTCGTCCGCGATGGTCTTTTACTCGCGGTACTACATTCAAGAGACTCTGCTCGTATTCTTCACGCTGGCGGTCATCGTCTGCGGCTGGCGGTACGTCCGGACGAAGTCCGTCGTGTGGGCGGTTCTGACCGGCGCGGCGGCGGGCCTTATGCACGCCACGAAGGAGACGTGGGTGCTGGCGGCTGCGGCGATGGCGGCGGCCCTGGCGCTGGCCGCCCTCTGGACGCGCTGGCGCGACGGGCCGGCGGGGGGCCTCCGTGACGCCCTCAGGCCGTGGGCGGTCGTCGTCGGCCTTGCGGCGGCGGTAGTCGTGGCGGCGGCGTTTTATTCTTCGTTCGGCTCGAACCTGCTCGGGCCGCTGGATTCCATCCTCGCCTACGGCTCTTACTGTAACAAGGCCGTCGGCGATGAACTTCACAGCCACCCCTGGTACTTCTACCTTCAGATGTTGATTGCGGACCGGCCCTCGCGCGGGTTCTTCTGGAGCGAGGGGCTGATCGTCGGCCTCGCCGTGGTGGGGTTTGTGGCCGCACTCACTCGCCGGGGCCGGCCGGCCGAGCACAAGCCGCTGGCCCGGTTCCTCGCGTTCTACACGCTTATCCTGACGGCCCTTTATGCGGTCATCCCGTACAAGACGCCGTGGTGCATGCTGAGTTTCCTCAGCGGGATGATCCTCCTGGCGGGCGTCGGGGCGGCGGCGCTGGTGCGCCTCGTGCCGGGGCGGCCGCTGAAGGCGATTGTCTGCGTGCTCCTGGCTGCCGGCGCGGTTCACCTCGGATGGCAATCGTACCTCCTGAGTTACCGGTTCTCAGCCGACTCGCGCAACCCGTACGTGTACGGCCACACGTCGGCCGACGTGCTCAACCTGGCCGCGCGCATGGAGCAGTTGGCCCGTGTCTCACCAGAAGGTCACAACATGCAGGTTCACGTCGTCACGCCGGAGAGCTACTGGCCGCTGCCGTGGTACCTGCGGCGGTTTAACGAGGACCGCGTGGGCTACTGGCATGATGTGGACGCCTGGTGGGAGGACGTGAAGGGCCTGCCGCCGCCGGACGTGCTCATCGTGTCCCCCGATGTCGAGGCCGCGGTCGAACAGAAACTCAAAGGCCCCTACAACCGCCAGAGCATGTACGGCCTGCGGCCGACCGTGCTCCTCCAGGTCTGGGTGCGCGAAAGCCTGTGTGAAAAGATGCTCTCGGGCGAGAGTAAGGGTGGAGGCGCAAAATGAGCAGGTCGCCCGCCGCCTTTGCCCTTGAGCCGCAAGGGAAAGCCGGCAGCCCCGTTTACCGCTTTGCGCACAACGCGATGGCTTCGTTCTTCGAGGTCATCATTGCCGGCCAGGACCAGCGGTACGC
>JAPLMO010000268.1 GCA_026386995.1 Planctomycetota bacterium
GAATACCCGTCGATAACCGTGGCCACCAAGGCGCTGCGGACGTCGCCGGGAAGCCCCTCCACCGCCTTCCGAACCGCAGCCCCCTCCTCTTGTTTTTCGATCCCCTCGCGGCCGTCCGGGGTATCGTCAATGGCGGGTAGAAGATCCCATTCCTCGACTTGCGGGGCGTTTCGAACCGCCCGTCGGCGGGCCCAGTCCCTGACACAGTTGAGCAGAATCTGGTGAAGCCAGGTGGTCGCAAGGGCCGCTCCGTCAAACCGATCCCATGTGCCGAGAGCCTTGCAGAATGCCTGCTGGGTAAGGTCGGCAGCATCCTCGGCACTGCCGGTCAATCGCAGCGCAGTGCGGAACAGACGCGGATACCATGCGGTAACTTGTTGTTCGCTCGGCCGGTTCACGCCTTGTGGTTGTTCCCGAATGGACCGTTGTTGAAGACCGGCATCCGATGCTCCGACTTTCCTCTTCTTGAAACGCACACGCAAACGAAAAATTCGCGTATTTCCAACGATAGCCGGTCTGAACCTGTGAAGCCGCGTGCCCGAAGACGTGCCGCAGGCTCAAGGAATTCGCCCTTGGCATTGAGTCGTTGGAGCGATTCGTCCGCCGCAAACCTCCCCGGTCCGAACGAGTTTCAAACGTTGGGAAGAGGTTTCTGGGGCTCTCGCGGCGGTTAACCGGATTGTAAGTGCTTGTGTGGCAGCACCTTACGCTTGACGAATGCCGAAAGGTCGGAAACGCTGTGATCGGGGAGATCGGCATCGCCCCTCTTGTCGTGGGGTTCCCGGCTTCAAGCCGCGAGCCCACTGGCCACGGAGGTCGCCCTGCGCCAAGCCGCAGACACGCGTCATGGGCCAGCCCGGCGAGCGGATCGAACTCGCCGTCACATTCGACGTGACGGGCGGCGCCGGGCGGCACCGGCGAGGTGGATCGGAGAAAGGTCTCGGGCTATAGCAGGCCGGGGTCGCTGTGGCCCCAGGGGGTTCGCCTAGCCGTGATACTCAAAGTTCACCTCCACGATGAGGCGGATCGGGCCAGCGATGGCCAGTCCTTCGCGATACGTCGAAGTGTAGTTCGGCCCGCCGGGGTTCCAGTTGGAACGGTCTTCGCCGTCGCCGCGCGTTGATCGGATGACGAAGACCGTGTCGCCGTCGGTACGAATCGCGGTGGCCGGCACCTCGAACCGCTGCGGGCCGTAACTGTCGGAGGAGAAACTACCGATGGTTTCGCCGCCGTCTACCGCGGCCTCGGCCGTAAAGGTGTCGGAGAAGTCCGCGGCGCCTTCCGGCGCCTCGGTCGCAAAGTCCAGCCAGACGCGGGTGATTTCGCAGCCCGCCAAGGCCGATCTTCTTGAGGCCGCCGGGATACCGTCCCGGTCCCGCACAGCGTCTGCCCGGTCGCCAGCGAGAAGGCGACGCCCGACACGTCCAGGGACGCCCCCGAGCCCACGTTGATGGTGGCGCTGTTGGCGATGGACCCGCTGCCGGCAAGAAGAAGTAAGACGCTGCGCCTGGGCACAGGGGATTGCCTAACGTGCGCCGAACGGTGCCCCGCGCGTGCGACGTGGGGCCGCCTGCTCGGCTGAGGCGGGATCAACGGCTACCGCGTGTTGCCCACCTTAGCTTTCAGGTCGGCGATTTTCTCCGACAGGCCATGGATTGTCGCGCCGGCCGGACAGGCCTTCACGGCTTTCTCGTAAATCTCGAGCGCCTTGCGGGAATCTTTGTCCTTTTCGTACATGAACCCCAGGCGGAGCATGAGTTTGATGTTCGAGGCCTGGGAGCATTCGGCGGGCGGGATGGCATCGTAGATGAGCCGGAGGGTCGCTAAGGCCTTCTTCGGATCGTTGGCCTTGTCATAGGCTTCGGCGAGTTTCTCCCTGACAAGCCGGGCCTCGGCAGGGCGTTTCAGTTCATTGAGGGTTACGGCCTCGGCCTCGTAAATGGCGATGGCCGTCTTATAGTCGCCCCCCTTCTCACACAGGTCGGCCATTTTGTCGTGAAGGCTCTTGCGCTGCAAGACAACCTGGGTGGCCAGTTGCGTGACGCGCGGCTTAGCATCAGCAGCCTTGCGGTCGGTCTCCAAACCCCGCAGTTGGCGCTGGATGGCCACGTACTTGGCGTCGAACGTCTGGAGTTGCTGGACGAACCCCGCCAGCAGCGCCTTATATTCCCGGATGGGCTTGCTGCTGCTGCGGCCGGCGATGCCGTCGTTGATTTCCTCCGGCTTCAGGCCCATGCTGTCGAGTGCTTTCTGCTGGACCGCCATGATCTTGTTCACCATCCCGTACTCTTCCTCCTGGAGCGCCATCAGTTTGGCAGGGAGGTCGGCGAGCTGTTTCTCGATGGCCGCGGGGAGCGGCTTGGCGGGGGTGGCGGGCGTTGGATCGCCCGGCGGCGCGCCTGTGGCGGGCGGGGCGCCTGGCGGGTTGGCGGCAGGAGGAGTGACGCTGGCGGGCGGTCGGGACGGCTGGGCCCCCGGCAGCGCCTGCACCATCGCCCCTACCTGAACATAGATTTTCTTCTCCAGCGCATCGAGGGTGACGATGCGCCGCTGGAAGAAATCGATGCCCAGGATGTTCTTGTCGGCTAGGACGAAACGCTGGCTCTCGAGGGCCATGTTGCCGAGGTGGACCTCCTGCGGCACGGCGAACTCGATGCCGCTCGCCTGCTCGGTCTTGCCGCGGTAGGAGGACTTGGCGATGGTTGACAGGTTGGCGCCGGTGTCGATTACGAACTCGACCTTCTCGCCCTCCACGTCGCCCGGCACCACCAGATGACGGGCGACGATGTCCGCCGGCAGTTCCTTGCGGCCCGACAGGTCGTTGGGGCGCCCGAAAACCAGGAGTCTCGAGCTGTAGTCCAGCGTGAATGGCAGGGCCAAGAGCACATTGGCGCCGAGGACGCCGTCCGGGGGGCGCTCCAGATACTGCGAGATGTGCCCCAGAGCGAGGATTCTTATATCGAAATTTGCGAAGTTGGTCGCGCCCACCTTCAGCAACTGGACCCGGCTGAGTTTGGCGTCCTCGCCGCCGCCGACCACGCCCACGCTGACCGCAATGCGGTCGAGGCCCGTCTTGCCCGCGAAATCGGGCGTGACCAGCGTGGTCGGAGCCCCGGTTCCCAGGATGAAGCGGCCCTCCACGCCATTCACGGTGACGGGCGCGATCATCAACCGCGACTTGGCATCCACCTCCAGGTCGACGCGCGGGTTGTCGCCGGCGACCACGTCGGGCTTAAGTTTCTGCGAACGAACGGCCGGCGCCACCTCCGGCGGGACGGGTGCGGGGTTCTCCTCTCCCAGGCATGCAGCCAGAAGAAGGGCCGAGGCTGCCGCCACCAGGAACGGCTGTCGCAATCGTACCATGGTCACCTCGCGGAGCCCGGTAAAAGATGACAACCATCTCTGAACACCTTTCTCTTATACCTCAGAATCGGGACAAGTCAACCACGGAGACTTCTTTCGACCGAACACGCCGGGTCCGCCCGCCGAGGGTGGCGGGCGAGGCAAACGCGGTCATGCGGCGCGCGGGAATCCAGGTTGCAACCGACCCGTCCCCCTGTATGATGGCGTTCATTCGCAGGCGGGTGCACCGCCTTGCGGTTTCAGCGGTCCCTCTGGGGCGAATACCATGGACACTGTTCGACGGATGGCGGCCGGGTTGCCGGTTATCTTCGGACTGACTCTTGCGATAAGTGCTGTGGTGCTGGCGGAGCAGGCCGGCCCGCCCGCCGCGGCGCCCGGTGGCGCAGCGGGCGGAGCGCGGGGCGATCCGGTTTTTTCCGAGCCTCCCTTGCGTGCGCAATCGGTCGCCAACCTTACGGACGAGATGGTCTGGCGCAGCATCGAGCGCGGCCGCGAGTATCTCATCAACCAGCAGAGACCCGACGGCGGCTGGGGCAACAACGCCGGCCACTCCGCCCTGGTCTTCATGACGCTGGCCTACATGGGCCAGCATCCCAACCGCGAGGTCATGTCGAAGGG
>JAPLMO010000396.1 GCA_026386995.1 Planctomycetota bacterium
GGCGCCGGCGGCGGAGGGGGCGGCGCTGCTTCCGGCGGCACAGGCGGTGCGCCGGCGGGCGGCAGTTGCTCCGGCGATGCGGGGGCCGGCGGGGCTGCGGTCGGCGGCGTAGGCGTCGGAGGCGCGGAAAGCGCAGGCGGCGCAGCAGGGGGGGGTGGCGAAGACTCGTCCGGTGCGGCCGCAAAGGCGATGGCCAGCGGCAGGACGAGCAGCCCCAGGGCGATCGCCGCCGGCAAGGCGCCGAAGCGGGGCGGCTTTCCGAGCCTCTCATCGGGCCGTCCGCGCTGCGGGCTGAAAAGGCAGAGCACCTTTTTCATCGGTTCAACTCCTGTTCGCGCCGCTGGCGCATTCGTTCTTCGATAGTGGCGATATTGCCTCCGCTGGAAGGCGCGGCAGCGGCCGGCGGAGGCGTTGTCGGAGGCGGAAGGGTCGTCGTACTGTCTGCGGCCGCCGGGGCCAGTGAGGCCGCCGCGGGGGTAGCCGAGATTGTTGCGGGCGTCGGCGCCGTCGCCATCGGCGCCGCCCCTGGCGCGCCGGCCGCCGCTATGGGCGCTGGAACCGCGGAGACTGCGGGCCTTGCGGCAGTCGGCGTCGCGGTCGTTGTCGGCGTCACCGACTTTGGGGACGATGCCGGGGTGCCGGCCAGGGTGCTGCCGATCCCGATTTTGCGGAGGTTCCCGTCGCACGCGTAGTGGACGATGCCCAGCGTAATCAGCGCCAGGCGCCCCTTGCCCACCGTGGCGCCGGTCTGCACGGCGGCGGTTTTTCCGGTCCGGGTGTCTTCGAAGAATGCGACGCAGTCCTCGCCCTGCTGGATGATGCCGGTCAGCACGAAGGAACTATCGCTATTGCTGACGGTCGTCGTGGGGGCCGCGACGCCGGACGAGTGATGACTGCTCGACGGCCTGGAACGGTTGCGCGTGAAGATGTTGCGCTCCGACAGGATCCGGTAACTCTCCCACGTCGTGGCCGGCTGCGGGCTCTTCGGGGCAGCGGACGGCGGGGCAGCCGACGTTGGGGCGGCCGGCGTCGGTGCGGACGTCGGCGCAGCCGCCAGGACCACGACGGGCAGCAGCACGAGCAGGCAAAACGCCGTGGTCCGGGAAATCATTCGGTGTCTCCTGTCGACTCGGCCGGTGCGTCGGCCGGACTTGGTGCGGGCGGCTCGGGCGCCTGGTACAGCGTTGAGAGGCGCAACTGGAGTGTCAGGTCGTCGGTCCCTTCCTTGCGGGAGCCCAACTGCAACTCTTTGATGCGGATGGGGACCTTGGACGTTTCCAGCCGCCACAGGAACCGCGAGACGGCGTTCATGGAACCCGTGCCGGCGGCCTGGAACGAGATTTCCTGGAGGCTCCGCTTGTCGGGCAACCGCTCGGGCTTCAGGGACGACATCTTGAGGCCTGCGTCCCTGGCCCAGTCGCCGACGGCGCGGAGGATCTGGCTCTCGGCTTCTGCCGGGTCGCGTTTGAGGCCGCCCGCGATCATCTCGCGCCACTTCGGGCCGATCTCACGCTTGCGGGCCAGCAGGTCCTGGCCGCGCTGGATATCGGCCAGTTTGCTTTCCTTAAGGGCCGCCGCGCGGTCGCAGCACTCCAGGAGCGGCGACACGACGTAGCGGTCCAGCACCAGCAGCGCTACGATGATTACCGTGGCCGCGATGATAAATCGTTCTCGCTTGGAGAGGAACATGGTCAATCCGCCTTCACGAACTTCAGGCTGATGGCAAAGGAGACTTCCGACGAGCCGCCGGCGGCCTCGCGGATGTACAACGACTTGACCTCCGAGAACTTCGGGCTCTTGGTCAGCCGGTCCAGGACCTCCAGCACGGCGCGTTCGTCGGATGCCTTTCCGGACAGAAGCGCCCGCATGTCTTCGCCGATGCCGAGGCTGGTCGCCCAGATGCGGCTCTCGGCCGGAAACGCAAGGGTCAGTTCGCGCAGGCAATCGAGGAACCGGGGCCGCCGGTCGTACCAGCCTTGCGCGAAGGCCGTCTTGTCGACGACGTCCTTGGCCGCGGCGACGGTCGGTTTCATGCCGGCGAGTTGCCCGGCCAGGTCCTCCACTTCCTGCTCCTGCCTCTGCCAGGCCAGGAGCAAGGCCAGGCAGCCGATGACGACGGCGGCCGCCAGGCCGACCGCCCAGACGATCTTTCTGCCGAAGGCGAGTTTCTTGCGGGGCGCCAGCCGCGAGTGCAGGAAGTCCACGGCCAGCAGGTTGGGCTGGAGCCCGGCCAGCGCCAGCGCCGTGGCTGCGGCGGATTCGCCCGCAGGCGCTGGCGGCTCCTCGGCGATGCCCAGGTCCGCCGGATACGCGCAGAGTTTCGTTTCGAGCGAGAGCCGCTCGCCGAGCGCGGCAAGCGCCCCTGCCGACAGGCCCGTGGCGTTCCAGACGAGCATCTGGGGGGCCTGCGCAGACGCCGCCGCGCCGGGCCTCAGGGCCAGAAGGCGGCGCACCTCGTCGGCGAGGCTGTCCAGCCAACCATCGGGCGGCAAGGCCAGGGGCGCCGCAGGGGCCGCAACCGGCAGGGTCCGAAGCAGCCCTATCGCGCCGGCCGATTGCACGCACAACTCCGCTCCGCCGGGCGAGAGGTAAAGCACCAGCCGCCGCGATGCCGCCGGGCCGCCCGTGGCGGAGGCCAGCGTCATCGTCGAGGAGGTGACGGCGGCGATGCTGAGGCCGGCCGCCTCGGCCGCCGCGAGAAGGTGGTCCACGTTTTGCCGCTGGGCCGCCACCAGAAGCACGGACTGCCCCTGGCCGGTCGAAGAGTCGCCGTGGCGACAATCGACGGGCCTCGTGTAATCGAGGACGAGGTCTTTCGGGTCCGATGCGAACTCCCGCTCCGCCGCAAGCGAAAGGACCCCGGCCATCAGGTCGGGCGCGGTGGGCGGCAGCGGCTTCTCCCGGGCGACCAGCCAGCGGGTCCCCAGGCCGATCACGCAGCGCGAGCACGAGAAATGGTTCTGCTTGAGGAACTGGCGCAAGGCCCGGCCCAGGGCGGCCGGGTCCCGCGCGGCGTCGCCTTCGGGCATCGGGAACTCGGCTGCACGCAGCACCGACGGGCGGCCGTGCGCGGGGCCGACCTCCACGGCGGTGATCGACCGCTCCGTGGCCGCCAAGCCCAGCATTTTCCGGGATATCGTCATCTCTAGCCAACCCTCCGGCTTGAGGTCTGCACGACTTGCTCCAGCGGCATGCCGGAGCGAAGCCCTGCGATAATCTCCTGCGGCAGCGGCCAGCCCAGGTGCGTCAGGTCCTGCCGGTAGACCACCACCGGCGGACTGGTGCGCGAGTCGATTACGACGCGGCACCGCCTGAACGCGCGGCCGCTGGCGGCGATGCTCACGATGTCGGCCGAGAACTGGTACGTCTTCGCCGTGATGTACGTCCGGATGCCCACCGCCTTATCACGCGACAGGGTCTCGAAGACCCAGAGCGTGCTGGTCAGGTCCGTGCTGCTCGCGGTCCGCTTCGAGAGCAGGGCGGCGACGTCGCTCTCCTCCAGGCCGGGCAGGCAGAGGAGCACTTCTTTCGGGGCCGTGCCGACGTTGATGAGCCCCGTCGGCGTGGTTGTGGTGCGGCCGCCGCCCCCGCTCTTGCCGCCGCCGCTGGTGCTGCCGCCGGTGGCGGGCTGGGCCCCGTAAACGGTCACGAGATTGTAGATGCCGCGGTCCAGGCGCGAGCCGCTGCTGCTGAACGTTCCGCTGAAAGGCGAGGCGCTCTCGCCCGCGTCGATGACGCCGTTACGGTTGACGTCCTGGCCGAAGAGGACGTCTTTCGTTACACCCCGGATCAGGAACAACTCTTCCACCGTTTCAAGCGGGCCGTTCTTGCACTCGTACGGGTCGGGCAGGCGAAGATAGTACTCGCTCTCGGCGCCGCCGGAGGTGACGTCGCTGTTGGTGTCGCGCCAGTCGACAATGGAGGCGGCGAACTCGGTTGTCATGCCGGGCAATCTCTGGAGTATGGCCAGCGGGGCCGTGTTGAGGTTCACCTTGGACGACTCATCGGTGGTGCCGAAAGAGTAGGTGCGCTCGTCGTCGCTGGAGGGCCGCAGGATCCAGAACACGCCGTCGCCCACGGGAACGGCTTCGCACGGCGTGTCGGCGTCCACGGGCACCGCGCCCTTAAGGCCGTCCACGCAGGACATGACATACTGGATGGCCCCGTCCTCGACGGCGGCGGCCTGGGCCGCGGCCACTTCGTTGGCGGAGCGTTCCGCCTCCACGCGCATCGCGCGGGCCAGGACCAGCACCAGCCCCGCCAGCACCAGCAAGATCCACATGGTGACAATGAGGACCGTTCCCCTGCCGCCGCTACGGCGGACGCGCCTGCCACACCGAGTTGTCGCGTGTCTCTCCATCCGGTGTCTCATGATGACCCGCCGATGACCTGCATGGCGGCCGATGGCGGCGGGCCGCAAGGAACCACGATTACTTTCGAGGCGTAATAGCCTCCGGCGCCGGCGCCGGGCTGCCGCGCATCGTCCAGTTGAAGCGTGACCTCGATGGCACACGGCAGCGTGTTGTTCTCGACCGTGCTGTCCCACGTGTCGAGCCACTCGGAGCCGTTGAAGTACCTGAGGTTGAAGCCGAACACGCCCCGGCAGAGGACCTCGCGCACAGGCTCGACGGTCCTGGGGGCGAGCAGATTGGTGGTGACGTACCGCACGAGGACCTGGGTGCGTTTGTCGTCGGAAGGCTCGCACGCCAGGTCGGTCTTCTTGATGTCGCCGATCCCTTCCGCCGGCTCGGGACTGTTTGCAGTGCAGTAGAACTCCAGCGTGTCGGAATCGTGCCCGCGGTCGTCCTTGGCGTCCTCGCCCACGAACGGGCCGGCCAGCGTGCCTTTCGGGACCACCGCACTCCGGAGGTCCTCTCCCAGGAAGGCCAGGGCAATCTCGACTTTGCGCACGGGCTCCACGGCGGCTAGGGCGCTGCGGCGGGCCTTGAAGGCGATCGAGAGGCTCGCGTAGAGGGACCCCGCCAGCACGGCGACCATGGCCGTGGCCACCAGCATCTCCAGCAGCGTGAACGCGGCGGATTTTGCGCTACGGCCGGTCATGAGGAGGTCCCCGTGTAGACGAGCGTGCTTAAGGTCACGCTGCGCTCGCGGTTTCCGTGGCGCCAGAAGACCTGGACGTCCAACTCCTTCAGCGTCGTTCCCTGCCAGTCCCTGACCTGCGACACCCAGCGATACTCGGGCCGGTCGGGGGCAAAGTCGCCGGCCAGGGACGCGGCCTGCCACTGCTGTCCGGCCACGATCTCTGCCATCTTGGTCTGGGCGAGCGAGGTCGCCTCGGTCTGGCGGCGGCTTTCGTCGGCCACGCCGAGGGCCAGCGAGATGCCGCTCATCGCCACCGGCAGAATGATGGCCACCAGCACCAGCGTGGCGAGAATCTCGATAAGCGTGAACCCCCGGCTACGATACGCGGCGTGCCACCCGGCTCTCCGGACGGGCTCCGCAACGCGCGCCGATTGAAGATGATCGCTCATAGCCGCTGAACCTCGATCGGCGAGACGACGTGAAAGGTCTCGGTCGCCGACTCGCAGATGAGTTGGTAGACCTCGCCTTGCCGCCCTTTAAGTTCGATCGTTGCCTCTTCGGTCCTTCCGCTCGGGTAAAAGTCGATGGCGGAGAGCGGCGAGCCGGCCGCGGGCGCCTCGATGCGCACGGTCGTCCCCTCTGGGAACTGGAATCGCCGCCCGAATTCGCAATTCAGGTCCACAAACATTCCCGCCTGCTGCATGGTGAGCCAGTATGTGTTCGACTGCAGGTCGATGTTGAGCCGGTACACGTTGCCCTGTGCAATCGCCCGCGTTCCCGCCAACTGCGTCAGCGCCAGCATCTGGGCGGCCGCATCGGCGGTCTGCCGCGAGCCCAGAAACCCGCGCAGCGACGGCGCCGCCAGACCCAGCAGCACGGCAACCAGGGCCAGGACGACGATGAGTTCCAGCAGGGTGAAGCCGCGCGGCCCACTCCTCGCGCCCCGTGGCACGGCTGGCTTGTCCAGCCGTGGTGGACCTTGTGCTCGCTCCGCCACGGCTGGACAAGCCAGCCGTGCCACCCGGCCATCTGCGCTTGCGCGCGCTCCGCCACGGCTGGACAAGCCAGCCGTGCCACAAAGGCTTCCGCTCACCGCGTTATTAGCGCTGTGACCAGTTATCAATGTCGTCCGCCCCGCCTTCCTGACCGTCAGGCCCGAACGAGTACAGGTCGTAGCCGTTGACGTTGTGCTGGCCCGGCTGCCGGTACATGTACAGGTTGCCCCACGGGTCCTTGGGAACGCCGCGTTTCAGGTACGGCCCGTGCCAGCCGAGAAGCCCCCCCGGCTCGTCGACGAGCACTTTGAGGCCCTCCTCGGTGGTAGGATAGCGCCCGCAGTCCACCTCGAAGGCGTCGAGCGCCACCTCGATGTTGGCGATGTCCGCTCGTACTGCGCTGATTTTCGCATGATCGGCTTGGCTCTCGACCCTCGCGGCGGCAAAGAACAATGCGCTGCCGATAAGGACCGCCGCGATTAGCCCGATGATCAGCGTCACAACAGACACAATGATGCCGGCAATGGCCAGGCCTCGGCCGCCCACGGTTCCGTTACCGGCCGTGATCTTCTTCAGGCCCACGATGCCGAGGATGATGCCCGCGATACTCGCAAGGCCCAGCGTGCACGGCCCCACAAGGCCGCAGACGAGGCTTGCGATGGCCAAGCCGCTGGTCTTGGCAGCCGGGACTTGCGCAGAAGGTTTGTTTGGCGTGGTACTCACAGATAGTTCCTTTCTCTTGGTTGCGTTTCATCGCGGCGGGTCTCCGGACCCGCCGCGCACTCCGTTGCCGGATTGTCAGCGCTGCGACCAGTTATCAATGTCGTCCGCCCCGCCTTCCTGTCCGTCGGGCCCGAACGAGTACAGGTCGTAGCCGTTGACGTTGTGCTGGCCCGGCTGCCGGTACATGTACAGGTTGCCCCACGGATCCTTGGGAACGCCGCGTTTCAGGTACGGCCCTTGCCAGCCGGTAAGGGCCTGGGGCTGGTCGAGGAGCGCCCGTATGCCTTCCTCGGTGGCGGGGTACCGCCCGCAATCGACCTCGAAGGCGTCGAGCGCGACCTCGATGTTGGCGATGTCTGTGCGGGCCCCGGTGGTTTTGGCCTGCTCGGACCGCTTGGTGAACTTCGGCACCACCAGCGCCGCCAGCGTGGCCAGGATCACCAGCACCAGCAGCAGTTCGATGAGCGTAAACGCGCGGGCCGGAAGGCCCGACGCGCGCCTGCGGCCGACAGCCGCCTTTACAACCTTGCCATCCATAGGTCGCTCCGTTAACGAATGTACTCTTGCAGGGTAAACACGGGCAGCAACATGCCAATGACCACCGTCCCCACGACGGCGGCCATGAGAAACAGGAGCATCGGTTCGACCAGCGTCACCAGCATTCGCAGTTGACGGTCCAGGTCGGCCTCGTAGGCCGTGGCCAGCCGCAGGAGTTCCTGGTCCAGGCGACTGCTCTCCTCGGCCACCGCGATCATCTCGATGGCGGTCGCGGGGAAGAGTTGCCGACACGAGGCCAGGCTCCGGGACAGCGCCTTGCCTTGCTGGACTTCTTCGATCGAGAGGCTCACGGCGTCCGAGAGCGTCTGGTTGCCCAGGGCTTCGCGGGCCACCCTTAGCGCGGTGACCAGCGGGACGCCGGCGCCCAGCAGCGTACCTAGCATGCGGCAGAAGCGGACGAGCGCGAAATGGGCCAGCACGCGGCCCAGGGCCGGCACGCGCAGGAGCGTCCGCTCGAGCAGCCGCCGGCCGGCCTCCGACTTCAGCGCCCTCCGCAGGACCAGCACCATCAGGGCCGCAGCAATGACCACCAGAATTCCGTACTTCCTGACGATCTCGCTGGCTGTGACGATGCCTTGGGTCAGCGCCGGCAAGGTCGCTCCGAACTCCGTGAAGATCTGGGAGAACCGCGGGATGAACCAGATCAGGAGGAACGTCAGCACGCACACCGCCAGCACCACCAGAACGGTGGGGTAAACCAGCGCGCCGCGGACCTTGGACTTCAGGTCCCGCTCGCGCGACCGGAAGTCCGCAATCTGTCCCAGGACCACGTCCAGGAACCCGCCCGTCTCGCCCGCGCGGACCATGGCCACGTGTACCGCCGGGAACGACAGCGGAAACTTGTTCAGCGCCTCGGCCAGCGACGTGCCGCCCACAACGTCCTCATATATGGCGGCCCACTGCTTCTTGGCGGCGGCATGCGAGGCCTCGCGGCTGAGGATCTGCATCGCGCGGCTCAAAGGCACCCCGGCCGTCAGAAGGTTCGCCAGTTCGCGGCTGAAGGCTTCCACGTCGGCCTGCGAGACGCGGCCGGACCCGGGGAACAGCCTGACGGGCTCGCGGACCGCGGCCGCCGCCTGTTCTTCCACGGCCGCCGGCACGAGGCCCTGTTGGATGACGGCATCCATGGCGGCCGCGCGGCTGGCGGCTGGCACCGTTCCCGATTTCCGCTTTCCGCTGGCGTCGATGGCTGTGTAGGCGAAGACCGGCATCAGTCACCCGCCTCGCTGGGTTGGGCGTGCGGATCGCCGTACTTGCTCTCGGGGGTGGCATCCAAGTCGGCGTCCGAATCGCCGTTGCCGTTGAACCGTTCGTCCTTGGTCACACGCAGCACTTCTTCGAGGGTGGTGCGGCCGCTCCGGACGAGGCGCCAGCCATCCCCGCGGAGGCTCTTCATGCCTTCCAGGGCCGCCACCCTGCGGATCTCGCCGGCGCTGACGCGCTCGACGATCAGTTTGCGGACCTCGCTTGTCACCAGCATGGTCTCGAAGATGCCCGTCCGGCCGTGATAGCCCGTGCCCTGGCACTCGCGGCAGCCGCGGCCCCAGAACAGCACGGGGGGGGCCTCGTTGCCGAACTGCGATTTCAGCGATTCGGCATCCTCGGGAGGAAGCGTTTCCTTGCAGTGGGTGCAGATGAGCCTGACGAGCCGCTGGGCCAGCACGGCCTCCAGCGATGAGGCCACCAGGTACGGCTCGATGCCCATGTCGATCAGACGTGTCAGGGCGCCCGGGGCATCATTGGTGTGAAGCGTCGAGAAGACGAGGTGGCCGGTCAGCGACGCCTGGACGGCGATCTCGGCCGTCTCGCGGTCGCGGATTTCGCCGATGAGGATGACGTCCGGGTCGTGCCGCAGGATCGACCGCAGGCCGCGGGCAAATGTCAGCCCGGCCTTGCTGGCGACCTGAATCTGGTTGATCCCGCGCAGGTGGTACTCGATCGGGTCCTCAATGGTGATGATCTTGCGGGCCACGTCGTTGATGCGCGACAGGCCCGAGTACAACGTGGTCGTCTTGCCGCTACCCGTGGGGCCGGTCACCAGCACGATGCCGTGTGGCACCGCCAGGATACGCTCGAAGATCGCGCGGTCGCGGTCGGCCATGCCCAGGCTCTCGAGGCCCAGGAGCATCGCCCCCCGGTCCAAGAGGCGCAACACCACGGCCTCCCCATGAAGCATGGGGATGACCGAGACGCGGACGTCGACCTCGCGGCCGGCCACCTTGAGGCGGATGCGGCCGTCCTGCGGCAGGCGTTTCTCGGCGATGTCCAGGCGGCTGAGGATCTTCAGGCGCGAGACGATTGCCGGGTGGAACTGCCGCACCTCGGGCGGAATGTTGGCTTCCTGGAGCACGCCGTCCACCCGGTATCGCACCCGCAGGGCGTCTTCAAACGGCTCGAAGTGCACGTCGGTGGCCCGGCGCTCGATCGCCTCCGCGAGCACCTGGTTGACGAACTTGATGATCGAGGCGTCTTCGGCGGCCGCGGAGAGGTCCATGTCCTCGTCCGTCTCGTGGTCGACCACCTGCACGCCTTCGTCTTCCGCCTCGGAAACCAGCGACTGGAGCGTGTCCGCCCCGACGCCCAGCAGGCCCTTGATGCAGCGGCTGATCTCCGCCGAGGGCGCCAGCGCCACCCGGAACTCCAGGCCCGAGGCCAGACGCAACTCGTCCAGGCCGCTCGTGTCGAAGAGCCGGTTCGTGGCCACCGTGACGATGCCGTCCTCCTGCCACAGCGGCAGCAGGCCGTGCTGGAGCAGGATGCGGGCCGGGAACTTCGACAGGAACTCCTTCTCGGGCGGGTGCTTCTCCAGATCGACGAACGGAACGCGGAACTCCCCGGCAAGGTAGCGCAGCACCTGGTCCTCGGGCAGGCCGCCGGCGGCCAGCAGGGCCTCGTCCAGCGGCTTGCCCGAGGCGACGAGCCCCTCGACCTGGCGGGCCGCGGGCTCGTCGAGCAATCCGGTTTCACGCATGCGTGCGAGAATATCGCCCATGGTAAGGATCGCCCCGGTTATTGTATTGCGCGGCGGGTCGGGAGACCCGCCGCGCAGAACCGCAAGTAACTTTGAGTCTTTCTACTCCAGAATCCCCATCTCCACGCACTGCGCCTCCTGGCGCACTGTGAGGACCTCGCGGAGTTCCTTCTGTGCGGCTTCCAGTTCCTTCTTGGCGGCAGCCCTTGCTTCGCGCAGGCCGGTCAGTGCGGCCTTGATCTCTTCAGCCTTGGCCTCTTTGTTTTCGAGGACCTTCTGGAGTGCCTCGGCCTTCTTCTCGACCTCGCTCTGCGGCCGGTCGGACGGCGGTCCGCCCCGCGTGCTGCCGCCTGGGCCGCCGCGGCCGCGGCCACCCATGAAGCCCATGCCGCCGCCGCGCGACTGGCGGGCCAGCGTCTGGACCTTCTCGATCTTGGGCTGGAGGACCTTCCACTCCTCGTCGGTGACGCCGAAGGCCTGCTTCTGGCGGTCCGACATCTGCTGGCGGAACTGCTCCATCCGCTGCTGCATCTGCGCCGGATCGCGGCCACCGGGCGCCCCAGGCGCCGCAGCAGGCGCCACAGCAGGCGCCGCATTCTCCTCGCAGATCGCCTGGCCGACCCAACCCGCCCCGACCAGCAGGGCAACCGTTACAAACATCACGGCAGCACGTCGCAACATGTGTGTCTCCTTTGGTAATAGGACGTCCATCGCGGAGGTTGCTCCCCACCACGGGAAGGCTCCCGCTCATTTCTCGTTTTTGTCTGGCGGCTCACGCTGCCCATGGCGCGGCCCGCCGAAGCCCCCCCGCTCGGGCATTTTCTTCAGCAGTTCCTCGTACTTCGCCGCCTGCTCGGGGGTCAGAATCTGCTTGGTTCGCTCGACGGTCTGGTCGAACGCTTTCTTGCGCTCCTGCGACAGTTCGTCCACCTTGCGGGTGTAGTCCTGGAGGATCTTGTCGTACTGCGGCTTCTGCTCCGGCGTCATGAGGGCGGCGATCGCCTGGTCGCGCTCCTGGCCCAGGAGCCTCCTCTGCTCCCACTGGCGGCGCCCGCCTTCGCCCATGACCTCCGACCAGATTTTGTGCATCTGCTCGCGCTGCTCGCTGGTGAGGTTCAGTTCGGCGGCCAGGAACGAGGAGCCCGGCGGACGATGCCCCGACTGCCCGGACAACCGCCCCGCGACCGCGCCGGCCGCAAGCGTCACCAGGAACACCAGCACCAGGAGGATCTTAGTTTTGGTCATGGCCGTTCTTCCCAGAAAGGTCCTCAACGATCCACTGGCCCAACTGCTCTTCCGGCGCGGCCGTCGGGGGTTCCTGCCGCGCCACGGCCACGGTTTCCCAGAGGGGGATCGGGCCGAGGGCCGGCTGCGTCTTCACGAGATAGATGGAGCAGACGAGGAGTATCGACGCGGCGATGGCGCCGCAGACCTCCGCCACCCGCCGCAGATCGCTCATCGGGACCGCGTCGAGGCCCTGATGCAACCGCCGCAGGGCCGCGGGGGGTATCCGGGTTGCAGTAGCCGCGGAGAGCAGTTCCGACAGCCTGCCCAGTCGCCGGAGTTCCGCCGTGCACGCCGGGCACTGCCGCAGGTGTTGCTCGATCTGGGCGCGGGCCTCCCCGGAAAGTTCGCCGTCATGATATGCGCCGAGGCGCTGTACGTGTGGGCAATCGTTCATGGCCGATTCTTTCATGCGGGCCGGCAAGACCGTTTCGCGGCGGCCCGTCGCCGCTCAGACAAGATACTCCCGGAGGCGCTCCTGCAACTCCCGCCGGGCCCGGAACAACCGCGACTCGACGGTCCCACGGGGGATCTCCAGAATGTCGGCAATCTCATCGTAAGACAGGCCCTGCATTTCCCGCAGGGCAATCACTTCCCGGTGGTCCGGGCTGAGCGACTTGATGGCCGCCGTCACGTCGATGCGGGCATCAGTTGCGGCGTGCGAGGAAGGCGTCGCCACGCTGGAATCCGGGGCCTCCTCGATCGAGAGCGTGGCCGCCTTGCCCCTGTGCGTGGATCGCCAGTGCCGGGCCCGCTGCCGGATGAGAATCCGCGTCAGCCAGGTCTTGACCGAAGAGCGGCCCTCGAAGGCGCCCAGCCCGCGAAACGCACCTGTAAAGGTTTCTTGCAGCATGTCTTCGGCATCCGCCGCATTGCCGCTCAGAGACACGGCCAACCCAAAGAGGCTGCCCGCGTAGCGGTCCACCAGTTCGTGGAAGGCAGAGGGATCCCCTCCTCGGGCCTTCTCGACGAGGTCCATGTCCGTGGATCGCAAATGGCCGCTTTCCCTCGTCACGCGGGTCCCCGTTGCGTGTACCTATAGTTGCTTAACGTGACAGGTTTATTCCCTATGCCGGAATTTTTTATTTTTTCCGGCCTACAGCAACGAACACCTGATCGGCCGGTCCTTCCGCACGCCGACCGACCCTAGCAACTTGCGGCCCTGGGCTGCGGCCGATAGCATGTTAACCACGGGCGAGGCGTGGCGGCTGGGCGATGGGGGCCCAGCCGCACTGTCGAAGGAACGCAGGCCATGACGCTGCCGACGCAACCGATGATCCGACTCGCCGGCCTTGTCTCCCGGTTGGCCGCCGCGATGCTACTGGTCCTGCTCGGCGCCTGTTCGGTGCGTGCCGAGGGGCAGAGTCCCGCCGCCGAGGAGTTCGCCCGCGGTTTCCGGCCGAACGAGATGCTCTCGAAGTTCCTCCAGGGTCCCATGGCAGGCGTCGAGGAAATCGTCTTCGCGGTGCGCGGCCTGGGCGGCGACGGACACTGGTACGCCAACTTCGGCCACCACGTCACCAGCGACGATGCGATGCAGTACGGCCCTCCCGGCGGGTACCTCTGCCGACTGAACCTGCGGACCGGCAAGGTGGCGATCCTCGTGGCCGACCCGAAGGGCGGCGTCCGCGACCCGCAGGTCCACTACGACGGCCGCAAGATTCTCTTCTCTTATCGCAAGGGCGACTGCCGCCAGTATCACCTTTACGAGAT
>JAPLMO010000477.1 GCA_026386995.1 Planctomycetota bacterium
CTTCACCCAGTCGGCGGAGCGAGTGACCTTGGAGATGCGCACCTCGTCAATGTCGCCGACAAATCTGTAATTGTTGTACCAGCCGCCGATATACATCCTCGCGGGACTCTTGATCGCCAGCGGGGCCCCCGCGGACGTCGAGACGCCGTCGAGGACGCCATTGACGTATACCCGTGAATCTCCGTTCTTGAAGGCGTGGACCACGTGAATCCACTGAGACATGGGGAGCGTGCTTCCGCCCGAAACGTCCGCGCCGGAAAAGTAGCACTCTATTTTCATGTGTGGCGGACTGAAGAACTGCAGCATCACCTTGCCCTGTCCCGCCTCGTTTCCCCAGGCTAGGACGGTCGCATTCGGCTTCTCGGCCTTGAACCACGCTTCAGAAGAGTGGGGACTGGAACCAGTGGGAAAGGCTGTGATCTTTTCCCCGCAGTTGATCCCCTTGCCCACGTCAAAGCGCCGGCTCTTGCCGATAATGCCGGAAGAGGAAGTGGTGCCCGTATCCTTCGATTCGAGCGTGCCCACTTCATCCTTCGCCGGATCGTTCATGTGCCAGACGCTCAGGTATCCGTTGGACTCATTGAATACCGCCGCCCCGCTGGACTCGCTGGCGGCATCGGCCTTGCCCCAATACATCTTTATTTCCTGGCGCGCGCTACCCTTGATGTTGGGTATTCTCACCCAGATGCCGGCCGTTCCGTTTGCCGCGTCCCATTCATCAACCTGGTATGCCAGGGGCGCGCCCGTACCCGTGGAGAAACGGATGTCCTCTCCCTGGGCCTTGGCCTGGCTGAAGTTTGTGCAACCGCACCAGCAACGGGAAACCGTCTTCCGAGGCCGATGCCGGTAAATTGGCGCCGTCAGAAGTGGTCAGGATGTACAGGGACCCCGAATGCTGCCAGCCCTGGTATTGGGCGGCGGCCTTGGCGGGCTTGTCCGCCGCAGCGCCCGGCCGCGCCAGCGGAACCAGCAACAGGGCGGCCAGGGCGAGCAGTGTGGATGTTCTGAGTCTCATGGCTACGCTCCTTGTCTGTGAATTCGCAGGGCCTCATAGATCAAACTCCGTCGCCAGAGGCGCGCCCGGGCGATACAGGCGAAGCGTCGTAAACCTTCGCGGCGTTGCGGATGGCCTCGCGGCTGCGGAGTTCGGCCGCACGCCGGGCCACGTACTTCTCCTCGCGCTGGCGGTCGGCATCGGAGAACTGGCTGCCATCCATGTCCTCGCGCGGGCGGCGGGCCAATTGCTCTTTGCCCGACTGGATGATGGCCAGGGCCTCGCGGTACTTCGCATCGTTGGCGCCCCGGAGTTTAGCGAGGCAGGGGCTCAGTTCCGGGCGGTCGAACGAGACCTGCGGCCCGCGGTTCGACGAGAAGGAGTTGAATTGCGTGAACGCCACGCCCGTCAGTGCCGCGAGCCGCTGCAACTGGCCGTCGTCCAACGGGCAACGGCCGGTGAAGTTGTTCGGGTACGCAGATGCATAGGTGGGGTAGTACGGCGCGTTCAGGTCCACCCAGGTCGCGATGCGGTCGAACTCTTCCCGGCTCAACTTGACGTCGTAGTGCTCCTTGCGGAGGGCCTGCACCAGTTTGCTCGCATGCGAGCCCCACGAGCGGGCCTGCTGGATCTCGGCCGGTCCGGCGCCCACGGCGCTCGTGCAGCCCTTGCGCCAGAGTTCGTTGTAGGCGGCGTTGAACGTGAGGTCGCGGTCGGGCGCTAGGACGAGTTTCTTCCCGCCTTCCTGCCCGTAATCGTGGCAGGGAAGGCAGCGCCTGCTGAGAACCGGCTGCACCTCGGCCATGAAGCCGAACTCGCGCGGCGGGCCGTACCAGTTTTCGATCCGGCTGGGCGCGCGGCGGAATGCCAGCGGCTGATCGCGAGCAGCGGGCGCCGCCGTACGGCGCTCGTCGTGGCAGCCGATGCAGCCGGCCCGCTCGCCCGACTGCACCATCGTGCCGCTGCGCATCGACTGGACCATCATACCGTTCTCGTCGAGCAACTGGAAGTAGACGAACCGGTCCGACGGCACCGCGAAGTACGCCGAGCCGTCTTCCTCCACCGGCACGCTGCCGAGGATCCGCTTGTTCTCCAGACTGTGCCAGTTCATCCCCGGCGCGGTGTACCCCTGGCCGAACCATGCCCCCTTGGACCAGAACCGTTTCTCCGGCGCCTCCACGATGCGCAGCCGCTTTACGCTGCCGCGCTCGACGCCCTTCATGTGCGTGCCTTCGTACACATCGACAACGTAGAAGAAGCCCTCCTTGTCCTCGAAGTCGCGGCGCGACGGCAGGACCGGCGGCCGCTGGCGCGGGCCGAGCGGCATGGGGTCGTAGCAGCCCGGCCCCTCGGCGTGCAGCAGGAGTTCGTTGCCGAAGACGTCGACCAGGTAGATGCCCATCTGGTCGCCGCGGCCGGTCATCCGCGAGCACAGGAAGTACTTGCCCGCCCCCTGCTCCGTCTCGGGATCGGCCAGCGGATACGGGTCGGCGAACTTCAGACGCACGCTCGAGAACGAGTCGCAGTCGAACGCCCCGCCGGTGCGGACCATGTTGACAGCCTCCGGCGGCCACAGGCGGACGATGGGCTCGCGCCCGTCGAGGCCGAGGCTCGGGTCGACGATGGCCATCGCTCCCCACAAGTGGTCGTGGTGCGGGCCGAAGATGCAGACGGCCCGGTCGGTTCCGGGGATGATGCGGGCGGTGTATACCGCGCCCGGCACGGCGGTGTTGTTGCCCCAGTAGATGGCCTGGTTGGTGCCGTCGGGCCACATGGTCCACAGGCTGTGGGCGTCGCCGAAGTTGCGGTCGACGTATTCCCAGCGGGCATAGAGGATGCGGCCGTCGGGCATGACGGAAGGCTGGTTGTCGAAGAGGTTGTTTCGCTCGATCTGGTGGATGTTGGCGCCGTCGGCGTCCATGCGGAAGAGGTTCGCCCCGTGGTCGCGCGAGCACTGGTTGAACTTGGGTTCGCGCGTCGATGCGAAGACAATCGTGTCGTCGGCCAGGTAGAGCGGGTCGAAGTCCGACACGCCCGCCGCAAATGTCAGTTGCTTGAGGCCCGAACCGTCGGCGTTGACCTCCCAGATGTGGTAGTCTTCGCCGACGTTGCGGCGAAGCGAGAAGACGATCTTCCGGCCGTTGAAATGCACCTCGGGGTCGCGGGCGATGCCCTGGGGGGCGTCGACCAGCGTCTTTGCCGCGCTGCCGCGCGCCAGGTCGATCACCTTCAGCGCCGCGCCGCCCTTGAACAAGTTGACGTGCGGCTCATTCCTGTCGGCGTTGAACTCGCCGGTGTGAAAGAGCGTGTCGATGGCGTGGTAGTGGCTGCGGTACGGCGGCCGCACAACGTAGACGATGGGCTGACCGCTGACGAGGGGATTGGCGATCAGCGCCTCGCGGCGAAGAGCCTCGAACTCGGCGGCCAGGCCGGCGGCGTCGCCGGGGTTTGCATCGGCCATGCCCTTCTGAATCCGGTCGAGCCGGGCCAGAAACTCCGGGCCGCGCGGGTAGTCGCGGGGGAACGTGCCGCACAAATCCTCGATGGCCTGCCGCAAGGCCGTGAGACCCGGATTGGGCACGGCCGGCCCCCCCGTCCGGGGAATCACGAGCCCGTCGGGGAGGATCCACAACACGTCCCACACCTCGCTGCCGAGGTTGTCGTGGACGAACGTGATCTTGCGGACGTCGAACTCGAAACGGATCTCCTCTTCGTAGATGCGTTGGTCGCGCGGCTTCAAGACCCGATCGACCAGCGTGTGCGGGTTGCCGGCGGCATCGGCGGCCACGACGGTGAACTTGAGGCCGTCGCGGGTCTTCGCGGCCGCCTCGTCGGTAAGGGCGTACCGCAGCCGCCACACGTGCCCCTTGGGCAACTCCACCGGCCACGAGGCGCTGAGTTTGTTTCCGTCGGGGAAGGAGAGCATGAACAGGCCGCCGCGGCGCTGCTTGCGCACCCACCCCTCGCCGAGGGCGATGAAGTCGCGGGAATCGCCTTCCCATTCGAAGCCGCCGGTCACCTGGTGATCGTCGTAGTTGTTGCCGCAGGCGTCGCGCCAGACGAACTTGTGGTGTAACTCGTCCCAGACCGTGGCGTTTTTCGGGTGGAACGCATTGTCAGCCGCCTGCGACGCGGCAACGCCGCCGAGAAGACTCGCGAAGAAGGCCGCCCCAAGTATCCACAGATTGATGAAGTTTCTCATCCTCACCCTATTCCCTGGGTGCCCCGGCCTTCTTCGGCGGATCAGATTTCGCAACATGTAGTGGTCCGGCGATTCTGATGGCGCTTCTTCCCTGCCCTGACGGACCCTAATCCTTGGTTCCACCGTCTCTTATGATAGCCTGCCTTGCCGTCGATTCAAGCCGTTCTCCGCGGTGTAAAGGGCGGAGCAGAACCGCGGCGGGTAGCGGACGGCTAATCCGAGGCTTCACCCGCCGGCACGGAGCCTCTGAAAAATCAAACACGCCGTTGGGCGGGAAGGTCTTGCCGAAACGCCGCGGACTGGGCCGTGGTAAAAACCGCCGAAGAAACGCCGCCACAAACAAATGCGCCATCGACCGCGCCGTAGCGCAGGGCCTTGTGCCCCGCGCAGGAAGGCACGGGGGATAAACCCACGCGCTACGGCCTGAGCGCGGCGTTCGCCTGCACCGTAACGCGGGGGATAAACCCACGCGCTACGGCCTGAAAGCGGTGCAGTAGCATTTCATAAAAAACACGAGGGCCGGTCCCCTGGGGACCGGCCCTCGATTATGCACGTTCTCTTCAGATGACTTACGCCCTGCGACGGCGGCGGGCCAGAAGGCCCACGCCGCCCAGCAGCACAAACGCCATCGTTGCCGGCTCGGGGACCACATCCAGCCGACCGGTGCCGGTGATAAAGGCACTTTCGTGCTGCGCACCGCTACTGAGCGCGCCCCAAGTGCCGGTGGCTTGCAGCACGTTGTCGAAATACAACGCCCCAATCGTGTCAGTGGTGCCGGTCGTAAGATTCAACACGCCGCCGGTTAACATGCGGACAGCGGCGGCATCAGCCAGATAGGCATTACTTATGCTGAGGGTACCCGCGTCGACCCGCGTGTCGCCCAGGTAGGTGTTGACTTGCGAGAGCGTCAGCGTGCCGCCGCCCTCCTTGATCAGTGTGCCGACAACGGTGCCGTCGATCACGCTATCGATCGAGTTGGTGTTGTTCGTGTCGAAGTAGGCTGGGCCGTTGAGATTCACCGTGCCGATGCCGGAAACGAGCGTTCCGCTGACGCCCACCATCCTCAAGCGACCATTGCTGAAGTTCAAGGTGCTCGAGGCGTTTGTGAGTTGGACGCCCGTGCGACCGTTGACCGAGCCGATTTTTACCAGGGCGGTATTGCCCGTGCCATTGCCGATATTCAGCGACGACGTGGCGCCGGTGAGATTCATCGCGGTCGAAGTCGTTGGAGGTGCGGCCCATGTCGTCCACGACACGGGGGCCGCCAGCGGGATCGTGTTATCCGTGTTGTTCATAATAAGCGAGCCGCCGTCGAAAACGTCGACGTGGTTGCCGCTGCCGCCGATGCCCGACTGGTTGCCGCCAACGGTCAATTCCTGACCCATGATCAAGTTGAACGTGGACCCGACTCCGGTGACCTTGATGTAGTTGTTATTGGCGCCGGAGACGAAGCCGATGCCAAAGTTCTTGCCGGTTCCCGTGCCAAAGAGGTCGGCTCGGGCGCCAGCCTCGACGCGGAAACTGTTGCCGTCCGTATTGGCCTTCTCGCCGAGAGCGAAGTGGCCGTTGGCAGCGCCGTTGACCCTGAAGTAGGAGGGGGTCCCGCTCGGTGTTCCGTCGCTGGTTCCGGTGACGAGATAATAGTTATTATTGGTGGCGTCGGTGCCGTTGCCCTGGCCGGCTTCGATGCGCCCGCCGACGACCAATCCGCCGGCCTTGATTTCGTAGCCGTTGTTGCTGCCAACAGCACCAACCTGCACGTAACCGCTGCTGCTCCTGCTTAGCGTGGTGCCCAAACCGGTAACGATCAACTTATTCCCGTTATTGCCGGCGGCTGAACCAATGATCCATCCAGCGCTACCGCCGCCCGATGTCTGAAGAACAAAGGCTCCGCTATCAATTTGGACGAGATTGTTGGAAGACTTCATGTTCAACTGGGCACTGTTGCCATACAACGTCCACGAAACCGTCGTGGGGAGAGACGTTGTGGCGCTGTACGTGCCCGGAGCAGAGATGTACACCTGGTTCCCGTCGTTGCCGGCAGAGCCGATGTTGAAGTTGCCGGTGACCAGGCGGCCGCTGGATCCGGTTACCTTGAGGATGTTGTTGCCGGAGGAGCCTCCCATGTAGGTATTGCCTGAAGAACCCCTATTGCTGCTATTGAGGATCATGGTCGCCAGCGTCCCGGTGACGTCGAGTTCGCTGCCGCCCTCGACGCTGAAATAGGCACTCTTGGCGCCGCCGTCGTTGGCGACAAGCAATGTATTGCCAGCCAGAACCAACTTGCCACCGCCAGTCAGCGTCAGAATGTTACCACTCGAACCAGCACCACCATAATTAATGTCCGCATTGATCGTGCCTGTCTTTCCGCTGGCCAC
>JAPLMO010000394.1 GCA_026386995.1 Planctomycetota bacterium
CAAAAGCCGAGGATAAGCGGGTCGGCCGTCGCGGCCACGCCCACGAGGAAACACTCGGCATAGACGGCCATGATCGCCCCGCGCACGGGCAGGAAGACCGACGCTACCGCTGCCGCAACCGCCGGCAATGCCGCAGCCACGTAAAGCCACCCGCAGCCGAGGAAGGCCGGCGCGACGAGGAGCATCGCCGCCGCCAGGACGACGGCGCTCGCTATGCCGCGCCAGAGCCGCGGCCGCAGTTGCACCGGCGTCGCAGGCCCGCCGCCGGCGCGGTCGCCGGGAATGTCGCGGATATCTTTGAGAACCTCGTAGCCAAACGCCGTCAGGAACATCCAGGCCGCAAAGACCGGCAGCGCCCCTGCCCTCGGCCCGCCGGCACCGCCCGCCTGCGCGATCGCCAGCAGATACATGCTCGTCATGAGGGCCGCCACGGCGAGTTGCTTGACGATGCCGAGGCGCTTCGAGAAGAGGTCGTAGAGCACCAGTCCGGCCGCCACCGCCGCAAGGGTCGCAAGGAACTGCACCCGCGCCGCCGTCGCCAGCGCGAGGCCGCCCGCAAGAAGCGCAGCGCCCCAGACCGCCGCCGCGCGGCGGGAGACGCGGCCCACCACGATCATCCGGTGCGGGGCGTTCACGCGGTCCGCGGCAAGGTCGCACACATCATTGAGCACGTAGGCGGCGGCAATCACCAGCGCCAGTGCCGCGGTCGAAACCGCCGCCCCGAGCCACGCCCCCTCCATCCGCCCGCCGAGGGCGTAGTAGAGCGTCAGCGCGTAGGCCAGCGACATCGGCACGGCGTAGTACAGGCGGCAAAGCCTGAGGAGCGCCGCGATCATGGCTTCTCCCCGATGGCCGCAAGGTACCGGTGCGTGATGGGAATGCCTAGACCTGTGCGGCGGGCCTCGACGATCCCGGCAAAACGGGCGAAGACCTCGTCGCGTGCCGCAGGGGCGGAGGCGAACTCAAAGCCGGCCGCCGCGCCGGTTGCCGTCAGCCGCTCGACGGCCGCGCGGCCGGTCGGCACGTGATACGTCTTCTCGCCGCCCCAGGAAGCGATGACCCGCAGGCCCGCGGCACGCATCATCGCGGCCAGGACCCACGGCGCCGGAAGGAAGCGGACCTTCATCACGTGCTCGATCGCCTCGGGCCGCTCCGCAAAAGCCAGGATCGAGCACCCGATGACCTCCGCGAGCGAGAAGAGGCTGTTGTCTATGATGCCCAGCCGCCCGCCCGGCCTCAGCACCCCAGCCGCGCGGCGAACCACCCTCCAGGGCCGCGCGTAACCGAGACCCCAGCCGCACGTGACGACGTCGGCGCTCGCCGCCGGCCGCGAAGCGAGGTACTCCGGGGCATCCGCCTGAACGAAGTCGGCCGCGCCGCCCCGCTCTCGCCGCGCCACCGCCAGCATTCCGGCGGAAGCATCGACGCCGACCGCGCGGCGGCCGCTGCGGCGGGCGATTTCCTCCGTCAGGAACCCCGTGCCACACGCGAGGTCCAGACACTCGGCGCCCGAGGGCACAGCCAGGCGGTCGAGCATCTCCAGCGACAGGCCGCGCATGTGGTCGGTCCAGGCCGCATCGTAGCCGGGGGCGACCGTATCATAACTCGCCTGCACGAGGTCCGCCGTGCGGCGGGGCTGCGAGATCGCCAAGTGTGCCGCCCTCGCCGCCAGGCGGAGCCAGCGGCGGCGGACGGGTCGCGGCGATGGACGGCCTTCGGTCATGGCGGTGTCCCCGGATGCGAACGTCCCGATAGGATATCCAGCCCGCCCCGGGGAATCCTGCAAAAATGCGGCCTCGCGGAGCGTCTACTCGGTAGAACACACTGCACGACCGGCCCGTTTTCGCTTGTCGCCGTTAAAACAGGGTTCTAGGATAAGGCTACCATGAAGAAACTCCTGCTCGCAGCGCTATGCCTTGCCGCCGGACTGCTTGCCGCCGCGCCGCTGGTTAGCGCCGCCGCGCCGCCGACCAACGCGACGGAAAACGACCCGCTGGCCGACCGGCGCACGCCGGTCGTCCGGGCGGTTGAGAAGGCCGCCCCGGCGGTCGTCAACATCTCCACCAAGCAGGTGCGCATGGTTCGGCCGAACTTCTGGATGGACGTGCCGGAGATGTTCAAAAGCGAGTTCGGCGACCTCTTCAAGCCCCGCCGCCAGGTCATCGGCAGCCTGGGATCGGGCGTCATCATCAGCCCGCGCGGGTACATCGTCACCAACGCCCACGTCGTGGAGCAGGCCGACGAGATCATCGTCACGATGGCCGACGAGTCGCAGCACAAGGCGGAACTCGTCTCCGCCGACCCCGAAGGCGATCTAGCGATCATCAAGATGGAGACCGACAAGCCCGTGGCGCCCATCCGCCTGGGCGCCTCGTCGGACCTCATGATCGGCGAGACGGTTATCGCCGTCGGCAATCCCTTCGGATACCAGCACACCGTGACGACCGGCGTCGTCTCGGCCGTGGACCGCACGATCGAGCCTTCGCCGGCAACAAAACGCGAGGGCCTTATCCAGACCGACGCCCCCATCAACCCGGGCAACTCGGGAGGACCGCTCCTGAATATCCGGGGGGAACTCATCGGCATCAACACGGCCATCCGCGCGGGGGCGCAGGGCCTCGGCTTCGCCATCCCGGTAGACAAGGTCCGCGCCATCATGATCGGCCTCTTGTCGGTCCGTAGCGCCAACCAGCCGTGGCACGGCATCAAGTTCGACGCCGGCAATCGCGCCCCGGTCGTCCTGGAGGTCGAGAAAGACTCGCCCGCCGCCAAGGCCGGCATCGTGGCCGGAGACCGCGTCGAAACCCTGAACGGCAGCCGCGCGAGCGAGGTCATCGAACTGGAAACGAGCATGCTCGATCACAAGATCGGCGACGCCATCAGCATGGGCGTCCGCCGCGACAACCGCTCAGTCCAGATCGCGTTCACGCTGGCCGAGGCGCCCAAACCCGACGGCATTAAACTCGCCAAGGCCCTCTTCGGCCTGCACGTACAGGAACTGAAACCGGAACTGGCGCGCAGCCTGAAGTTGGCGGTCGACCGCGGGCTCCTCGTCAGCGGCACGGACCCCGCCAGCCCGGCCGCCACCACCGGCTTCGACAATGGCGACGTCATCGTCCAAATCGACCAGTATCGCATTTACGACGTCGAGACGCTCGGCAACCTCCTGGCGCAGGTCAAGAAGGACGCAAGAATCCTCTTCTACGTAGTGCGCGGCCGGTCGGTCACACGGGCCATCATGACAGCCCGTGCCCCGCAGGAGTGACGCTCAATAACGTTGCGGTATTTCCTCTTGCCCCGAAAAATGTTACACTCTCCGCCGGTGAGCCGTAACGAAAGCGGGGGGCGCAGGCCGGACCGCTGCGCCAGAGGAGATGCCTGATCGAGATGCAACTGGCCTTCAGCACGAACGCTTTCAAACAGGTCAGCCTCGAGGAGAGTCTTAGCCAGATCGCCGCCTGCGGCTACGCGGGCGCCGAGATCATGGCCGACGTGCCGCACGCCTACCCGCCCCACATGGACGCCCGCCGCCGCAAAGCCGTCGTGGACCTGTGCCGGGACCTGCGCCTGACGATCACGAATCTGAATGCCTTCACACTTTTTGCGCAGGGCGACACGTGGCATCCCTCGTGGATCGAGGCCAAGCCCGAGGCCCGCGAGCGCCGCTACGAGCACACCCTGAACGCCATACGGCTGGCGCAGGATCTTCGGGCCCCCGGCATCAGCCTGGAGCCCGGCGGCCCCCTGCCCCCCGGCATGGACCGCGCCCGGGCGATGGACCTCTACCGCGACGGCCTGCGGCGCGTGCTGCCGACGGCCGAGGCGTGCGGCGTGAACCTGCTCGTGGAACCCGAACCGCACCTCCTGATCGAGCGGCCGGAAGAGTTCGAGGACCTGCTGGCGGGCCTGTCGCACCCGCGGCTGGCGCTGAACTTCGACATCGGGCACTTCTTCTGCGTGGGCGTCGACCCGGCCCAGGCCGTCCGGCGCCTGGCGCACCACATCCGGCACGTGCACCTGGAAGACATCGCGGCGTCGCGCGAACACCGGCACCTCGTGCCCGGCCGCGGCGCCATCGATCTCGAAAGGGCGCTGGGCGCGCTGGCGGACGCGGGCTACAATGGCTGGGTGACCGTGGAACTGTATCCGTACGAAGCGCAGGCCAGGGACGTTGCAGAGGAGGCTTTTAAATACCTGAGCAAATGGTTTTGATATACACGGCGTTGTTTGGTGTCGAGCCTGCCGCAACCGCGGCGGGGCACCCCCATCCGGGCAAGAACGAATGGCCGAAGCCAAAGGTGAATGGAAACTGATCGAGTGGATCCGCAGCCGCACGCGGCTGGACCCGACGGCCTTTCCGATCGGCCCGGGCGACGACATGGCCCTCGTGGGCATGGGCGGCGAATCGCAGTGCCTCCTGACGATCGACGCCCTCCTGGAGGGAACACACTTCGACCTCTCAAAGGCCACGCCGCGACAGGTCGGGTACAAGGCCCTGGCCGTCAGCCTCTCCGACGCCGCCGCCATGGCCGCTAAACCCGTGTGCGCCCTGGCGTGGGTCGGCCTGCCCGAGACCCACGACATGGCGTTCGCCAAGGACCTGAGCGCCGGCATGGCCGACGCCGCCGAGCGGTTCGCCTGCCCGGTCGTGGGCGGCGACATCACCAGTTGGACGCAGCCGCTCGTGACCGTCGGCACGGCCCTCGTGGCCCGGCCGGCGGGCATCATTCCCATCCGACGCACGGGCGCCAAGCCGGGGGACCTCCTGTTCGTCACGGGCGACCTCGGCGGGTCAGGCCTCGGCCGGCACCTGGAGTTCATCCCGCGCGTGCCCGAGGCCCGGCAACTGGCGGCCCTGGTGACCATCCACGCCATGATCGACCTGTCGGACGGCCTGTCGACGGACCTCAACCACATCGTCCGCGAGAGCGGAGTGGCCGCCGAGATCATGGCCGATGCGATCCCCATCTCGGACGACGCCAAACGCCTGGCCAAGGACTCCGGCAAAACACCCCTGGAGCACGCCCTCAACGACGGCGAGGACTTCGAACTGCTGCTCGCCGTCGAACCCGTCGACGCCCAGGACCTCCTGAAGCAGAACCCTCTGAAGTCGGTTAAACTGACCTACATCGGCCGCGTCACCGAGGGCAACGGCGTGATGATCGTCCAGACCGACGGCAAGCGGCAGGCCCTGAAGGCCACAGGGTACGAGCATTTCAAATGAGCGGCGGCCCACGAGTTTGCGCGGCGGGTCTCCCGACCTGTCGCGCTCTGGGCGCGAGGCGCGGCGGGTCCGGAGACCCGCCGCGCGGTTCGTTCCGGAATTGTCCGATCACATGACCATACCCACGCACGTTATCGAAACGCACTCTCCCGAGGAAACCATCGACCTGGGCCGGCGCATCGGCCGCGCGGCACGGCCAGGCGACGTGCTCGCGCTGGTGGGCGACCTCGGCACAGGCAAGACGGTCCTCGCCAAGGGCGTGGCCGAGGGGCTGGGGGCCGCCTCGGCCCGCGAGGTCATCAGCCCCACGTTTGTCCTCTGCCGCGAGTACCTGGACGGCCGGTTGCCGCTCTACCACTTCGACGCGTACCGGCTGCGCGGCGCAGCGGACCTGGAGGGCATCGGCGCGTCGGAAATCTTCGGGGGCGTGGGATTGTCGCTCGTGGAATGGGCCGACCGCGCACCCCAGGCCCTGCCCCCGGACCGCATGGAGGTGCGACTGGAAGTCACCGGCCCACAGTCGCGCCGGCTGACATTCACCGCCTTCGGTCCCCAAGCCGCGCGGCTGCTCGCCGACCTGTCTGCAAGCGGGTAACGTAGTACTATTTACATGATACAAGACGCTGGGTGCCACGGCTGCGCTGTTTGCAGCCGTGCACCCCTGCCGACGACCACGGCTGCACAAGGCGCAGCCGTGGCACCCACAGGTTATAGTCCTGAAAGGTTACTGGCGCGTGCACAAGCCCTCGATTACTTCTCCACCTGGATCACGTGAGCCGCATGGCCGACATTCTGTGCCTCATCCACCACGCGGACGGCCAGCCGGTGCGGACCCGGCGAGAGTTTCTTCACGGTGAACCGGAACTCCTTCTGCCGCCCATCGAACAAGCCGTCGGTCGGGGCAAGCGGGCGCCACTGGTCCGCCGAATCCACCGTGTACGCCGCGGACGTCAAGCGGCTCGCGGCATCGCGTGCGCCAAACGTCACCTCCGCATCGCCGCCCGCCTTGATCTGCACCTGGAGTTTCTCGATGAGCGGCGCCGTGTTATCGACCAGGATCGGGTCGCTGATCTTGAAGCCCTCCTTCGCCGTCTCCGCCGGGTTGTCCGCCCGGTCGCTGGCCACCACCCTGATCTCGTACCAGCCGTCGGCCACCGTGGCGGTGTCCCAGGCGTACTGCGGCTGCACAAGGTCGTCGTCCAGCAGGACCCAGGCCGGTTCGCCCTGGCCGCGCATGTACACGTCGTACCGCAGGGAGTCGCCGTTGGGGTCCGTGGCCTGCCACTGAATGATGCGGATCGGCTGCGGCCCTTCGGGCGGCGGCGGCACGGAAGACGCCGGCGGCGGCGACCCGCCCTGACCGGTCGTGCGGACCGGCGGCTTCATCCCCTGCCGGAACCGGTCCAGCGCCTGCGCCCGGGCCGCCGCATCCTGCGAGGGCCGCTCGCCCACCGACACGACGCGCGGCGATTCGTTCACGCGCTGGTAGGCGCCCTCGAACTGCTCCAGGACAGGCGTCGTGGCGTCGCCCCGGCCGCGCATCGTCACGCGGAACTGGATGAACCGCGCGGAGAGGCTCTCGATCCTGGCGGGCGCCTTTGTCACGTCCTTCGACCATTCCGACCACAGCCCCTTCTCGGCGTCGCGCACGTTGCCCGTGCGCGTGGCGATCCGGATCTCCGTGCCGTCGGGCGCACGGCCGCGCCAGTCCACCGTCCCCCAGCGGGCCGACCCGCCCGCATCGTACACCTGGCTCGTGTACGTGCCTTCCTTGGCATGGCCCTTGGAGAGGGCGTAGACCCGGCCCGGCCCGGCGGCGCCGACGATCACCCGGCCGTCGCGGGTCGCCAGGAGCGACATCACCTGCTTCGGGTCGACCGAGGCCACGCACGCCTCTTCGTCGTCGCACCCGCAACCGGTCTCGTAGACGCGGGCGCTCTTGCCCGTGCCGATGAGGAGTTGCCCCTCGGCAACGGCCAGCGCCAGGATCATGGCCT
>JAPLMO010000055.1 GCA_026386995.1 Planctomycetota bacterium
TGGCGGCCTGCCGCAAGTGGCAAGAGTTGGTCAAGACCTCCGGCGAGATCCGCTGGTCCGACCGCACCGGCCACCGCTCGATGCCGGCCGAGGCGTTGCTCGCGTACCTGAAGGACCGCGTCCGCCGCTGAGCCGCGGCAAATCGTTGACACTTCCGCCGCAACACGCGATAGTTGCTCGCAGTCGTGCCCACGTAGGGTGGGTGCTATGCACCCACCATGCCGTGCCTGGTGTAAGAATGGTGGGTGCATAGCACCCACCCCACATGTTGAGCAACAGACCCGTCTTGCCCGCCGCGAGAGGCAGGGGAACTTGCGTAGATGCTGACGCCGATTGAAGAAAAGATGCTGAAGAACGCCGCCGCCCAGGGCAAGGCGCCCGACGAGGTGGTCCGCGAGGCCCGCCGCCTTCTGGAACAGGCCCACAAGGTCAAGTGGCCCCTGTCGGTGGCCGAGGCGCTGAATCGCGCCGCCGCCACCGTGACCAAGGCGCACCGCGCCCCGCGCGGCCCGGTGGGCTCGCGCATCGAGGCCGACAACATCGACCCCGCGGACCTCAAAATCATCGAGAAGATCGGTCGCAGCAAGCAGGCCGTTGTCTACAAGTGCCTACAGGTCAGCAAGAACCGGGTCCTGGCGATCAAGATCCTCTCGGCCCAGGCGGCCGCCAACGTGGCGGTCCGCAACAACTTCATCCGCGAAGGCCGTAGCGCCGCCCGCCTCGTCCACCCCAACATCGTCCGCATCTACGGCGTGGCCCCGTTCAAAGACACCCTGCTGCTGGCGATGGAGTACGTGGACGGCGGCTCGGTGGCCGACCTGCTGGCGGCACAGACGCGCCTGGAGCCGCGCGAGGCCGTCCGCATCATCCGCGCCGCGGCGGCGGGCCTGGCGCTGGCACACAAGCAGGGGTTCATCCACCGCGACATCAAGCCCCATAACATCCTGCTCGGACGCGACGGCCAGGTGAAAATCGCCGACATGGGCATCGCCCGCCGCAACGCCGACCTCGAAACCGCCTTCGCCGAGGCCGGCCGGGCCTACGGCACGCCTTATTACCTCTCGCCCGAGCAGGTGCGCGGCGACCCTGACACGGACTTCCGGGCCGACATTTATTCGCTCGGGGCCACGTTCTACCAGATGCTGGCCGGCCGCCCGCCGTTCGCCTCGCCCGACCCGCAATCGCTATACAAGATGCACCTCTCGGCGCCCGTGCCCGACCCGCGCCGATTCGTGTCGGAACTGCCCGAGTCGATCTTCCGCATTCTCGAGACGGCCCTCGCCAAGAAACCAGCCGACCGATTCCCGAACTGCGCGGCGTTTATCAAGGCCCTCGATAAGACCGGCCTCGCGCCGCCGCCAAAGGCTGCCGCGCAACCCAAACAGTGACCTCGCGAGTCTCGCCTCGGAAATCCGGCCGCGCCTCGCCTGTTTTCCCTTGTGGAGCCTGTGTGAAGGATTAGAGCAGTTCACGCTTGACTGTAGCGAGTGTGTGCGCGGTGGGCAGTCTTGCCCACCGCGCCGCCTCTCGACATTCCGCGCGGCGGGCAGGACTGCCCGCCGCGCGAGGGGCTATAAGCAAGCGTGAATTGCTATAGCCTGTGGAACAGCGTAACTTGGGCTAACTCATTTCACCGCCGCAAGGCCGCGCGCGGCGGCCTCGCAGACGTGCTTCTCGGTGGGGTCCTTGCGCGTATCGCGGAGGTGGGCGTAAATTTTCGCCGCCTCGGCCTTGCGACCGGCGGCAGCCAGGTTCTCTGCGAGCACGAGGCAGAACTTCGTCATCTGGATCCGCTCCCAGCCCTGCGAACCGTCGGCGGCCTTCAGCAGAAGGCCGGGCGCGGCGGCGTCGCCGATGTTCGCCAGCCCCCTGGCCGCGGCCAGACGGATCTCGCGGTCCGCATCTGCCAGGGCGGCCCGCATCGCGTCGGCGGACTTTGCGTCGCGCAGCACGCCGAGGTTCTGGAGGACCGTCAGGCGGCTCTTGCCCTTGGCCTGCGGCAAGGCCGCGCGGAACTGCTCGACCGCCCCATCGCCGATGGACACCAGCGCCCGGGCCGCCCACTCGCTCAGATCATCGTCGGTCAGAAGTTTGCCGATCGCCGCGGTGGCCTCCTTGCCGCCGGCGGTCTGCAACTCCTGGAGTAGGAACGCCTGCACGCGCCCCGGTTCCACAAGCATGTCGATGACGCCGAGGATGCTCTCGCGGCCGCCCTTCTGGATTTCCTCGACGGCCTTCTCGATCTTCACCTTGTCGATGGGCGCGGTCTCGAGTTTGCGATTCTTGCCATCCGTGCCCGGGTCCTTGACGACGATGTGCGTATACATGCCGCGCTCGTCGGCGGCGGGCATCTGGTCCACGAGGGCCTTGATCTCTTGGGACGGGGCCATGATTGCGTTCCTTTCACGCGTTTCCGCGATTACGTTTTCACACTAGAACGGCAGTCATGGTGGGTGCACAGCACCCACCCTACATGAACAGCAGCAGCGTGGGTGCATAGCACCCACCCTACATGACTGCCCTGCCCCGGTCGCTACAGGTACCAGGGGGCGCACATCGGCTGATTGACGAGCCGGTTCGCCTCGGCGTCGCCGACGATTTCTTCCTTCACGGGGTCGTACTTGATCTTGCGGCCCATGCGGATGGCAATGTTCGCCAGGTGCATGATCGCCGCGCAGCGGTGGGCCGCCTCGGCGTGGCCGCCGGGCTTCTTGCGAGTCTTGACGGCCTCGGGGAACTTAGGAAACACCTCGGGGTCGGGCATCGCCTTGATCTTCTTCTGGTCCTCTTCGCTGAGGTCCGAGAGGCTGACGTCCCGTTCCTTCTTGCGGCTGTACGGCTCGCCCCACTCCCCGCTTTCCATCACGATCGTGAAGCCGTCGGCGTAGGTCAGTTCGACCCAGCCCCACCTGGCACAGCACTCGGGGTGCGCCGGCGGGGCGTAGGCCTCGATCTCAACGGGGCTGGTGTCGTCCTTGCCGTAGATCCACTGGACGGGGTCGAAGTGGTGCTGGCCCATGTCAGCCATGCCGCCGCCCTCGTAGTCCCAGTAGCCGCGATGCGTGCCGCCGTGGCGGTGCGGATGATAGGGCCTCAGCGGCGACGGGCCGCAATACATGTTCCAGTCGAGGTTCTTCGGGACGGCCTGCGGCGGGGCCTTGACCATGCCGCTCCACATGGCGACCTTGAGGCCCCCGCGCTTCATGTGAACGGCCTGGCAGGGCTTGAGAAGCCCGCTGCGCATGATCTTGTGCGTCAGTCGGCTCCGTTCGCTCTGGACGGCCCCGTAGCGGCCGAAGGTGCCGACCTGGTAGATGCGGTTGTAGCGGCGCTCGGCCTCAACCAGGGCCCGGCCCTCGGCAATGACGCGGGTCGCGGGCTTCTCGCACAGGACGTCCTTGCCCGCCTCCATCGCGGCAATGGAGATAAGTGCGTGCCAGTGCGGCGGTGTGGCGATGGCCACGACGTCGATGTCCTTGCGTTCGAGGACTTTGCGGTAGTCGGTGTAGTACGACTTGTCGTCGGCCTTGTCGAGGAACTTCACGTCGCACATGATGAGTTGGCGGACGTTGTCGCCGAGTTCCTTGAAGGTCCCGCCGCCGCGCCCACCGCAACCGATCAGGGCGCCGTTGATCATCTCGCTGGGCGGCACGTTGCCCTGGCCGCCCAGGACGTGTCGCGGCACGATTGAGAACGTCGCGACCGCCGCGGCGGCGGTGGCCGCGTGCTTCAGGAGGTCACGTCGGGAAGTCTTCCAGCGTCCGTCGGCTGCCATGGTCCCGCTCCTTCTCGTGTGCGACGTGCGATAATCTTACGGCACGCCACGCTGCCAGGTATGAACCGTGTTTCTTGTGCGATGGTTCTGGCGGAACTTGGGCGGGCAACGGCTTGTGGCATAAAGCGCGGCGTTGTCGCGCAAGGCGCCCGCCCGGAGCATCTAGTGTAGTGCTTCAGAATTATCGCACATTATGGTATCGGGTGCCACGGCTGCGCTGTTTGCAGCCGTGCTCTGCGTCGAACGGCGGCACGGCTGCAAACAGCGCAGCCGTGGCACCCGCACAATCAAAGTTGCCGGACTACTAGCCGTGCCTCGGCTCCAACAGGGGCTTACCATGAACGACGCTTATCGCGAGTACCTGGCCGCAGGCTCGCGCGCTGCGGGGCGGTATGCGCTCGTCGCACCGCAGGCGGCCCCGCTGGGCCTGGCGGGGGCGCACCTCGCGGACCGCCCGGGCAGCAGCCTGGAGTTCATGGACCACCGCGAGTACCAGCCCGGCGACGACCTCCGCCGGATCGACTGGGCCGCCTTCGCCCGCAGCGACCGCCTGACCGTCAAACTCTATCGCCAGGAGGTCGTCCCGCACGTGGACGTCCTCATCGACGGCTCGCGCTCGATACGCCTGGAGGGCACGGCCAAGGACCGCGCAACGCTCGGCCTGGCAGCCCTGCTGGCCACGGCGGCCGACAACGCCGGCTTTACGCACCGGACGCACCTGGCCGCCGACGGCTGGCGGCAGGTCATCGGCGGCGCCGGCCCCGCCGAGACATGGCAAGACGTCTCGCTTGACTCCAGCGGCAGCCCCGCCGACGCCCTCGCGGTCATGCCGCCCACGCTCCTGCCGCGCGGTCTCCGCGTTTTCGTGAGCGACCTCTTGTGGCTCGGCGACCCGGAGCGGATCCTGGCCCGCCTGGCCCAGAAGGCCGCCTCGCTGGCCGTCGTCCAAGTCCTGGCCGAGGCCGACACCGCCGCCGCCCAGCGAGGCAACCTGCGACTCGTCGACAGCGAGACCGGCCGCGAACTGGAGGTCTTCGTTGACGCAACACAGCAACAGCGCTACCGCCAGGCCCTCGCGCGGCATCAGCAGAATTGGAGCCGCGCCGCGCGGCAGGTCGGCGCCACGCTGACGACCCTCGTGGCCGAGCAACTTGTCGCCGGCTGGGACCTGGGCGAACTCGTCGGTGCGGGACTCGTGAAGGTGATCGACTCGTGATTCTTGCGTTGCCCTGGGCACTGTTGGGACTGGCGGCGATACCCGCGCTGGCGGCGATCTACTTCCTGCGAAACCATTCCCCTTGGGGGTGTGACGTAGTCGCCTTGGCAAACCTGTGTCATAATCGCGTTGGCACGGCCGGCGACGTCGACGCCGAGTTCCTGCGCGACGTGGCGAAGCGCGGCGGCGGCCGCGTCTTCTTCACCGACAAGCCGCGCGAACTGCCCCGCATCTTCGCCCAGGACACGTTCGTCGTGGCCCGCAACTCATTCCTGGAGCAGCAGACGCCCGTCCGCGCAACCGGCGGGCTGGCGGCCCTGACGGACGCGGCGCTGGTGCCGCTGCCGGACGTCGGCGGCTACAACCTCTGCTACCTTCGGCCGGGGGCCAACCTCGCCGCCGTGACGGCCGACGAGTACACGGCGCCCCTGGTGGCCGCGTGGCAGGCGGGCGCCGGCCGCGTCCTCTGCTACTCCGGCGAGGCCGACGGCCAGTTCACCGGCCCGGGGCCCGGTGGCCCGCTGGCCGCGCGCGGGTGTGTTCTTTACAAGCCTGGCTCGCTGGGTTTCCGTCGCCGAGCCGCGGCTCGTATACTTTGGTAGCGAAACGTATCGCGTTCACTTTAGTATATACCGGAGGGCGAAAACGGGCGCTTTTCGCGCCGCGCGAGGCCGAAAACCCTCTTGGCGCTAGCGCCAAGGCCGTTTTTGCGTCGTTTGGTAAGATGGGTAAGGCGCTTTTTTACCGGTTTTTGATACTTCTTACGCGTTTTTGATCGGAACTTGATACCTCCGGAGGCCGCCGAAGGGGTTTTCGCCGCCTGCGATTATATACTATACTATATACGACTGGAGTGGTCGTGATTCCCCGCCGCCCCTTCCGGCGCCCCCAAAACAATCAGGGACAGCGCCAGTCGGCTTCACCGGGCCGGGCCGGCGGTCCGGGCGGTCTGGCGCTGTCCCGTATTTTGGTTGACTCGACCCCCTATGGGTGGTATACTCCACTTCGCGCGGCGGGCAGTCCTGCCCGCCGCGCGGAATGTCGAGAGGCGGCGCGGTGGGCAAGACTGCCCACCGCGCACACACTCGCTACAGTCAAGCGTGAACTGCTATAGTTGACCCGGCCCCCAAGCGGTGGTATACTTCGGCCATGCCACGCACGGCAAGGTTAGTCATTCCCGGACTGCCGCACCATGTCGTCCTGCGGGCC
>JAPLMO010000471.1 GCA_026386995.1 Planctomycetota bacterium
AGCGATGGTCGCCGCTGGTGAATCAGCCACGCGACAACCAGCGACAGGAAGAGTACCAGAAGTGGCTCGGCGAGGAAAAAGTTTCCACCCGCCAGGAGGAGAACTCCAAAGCCAAGCCGGACAAGGACAAAGCCAAGCCGATGATCACGCTGGCCAAGGTCAAGCCTCTGGCCGACTACCGCGCCCGCATCGAGGAACCCGGCCGGTTCATCATCATCCCCGGCGAGGAGATCACCGACTCCAGTAACAAGGTCCAGATCCACTTCGTCGCGATCAATCCGGCCGAGAAGATGACGCCGGTGAAGGCCAAGACCATCAAGGAGACCATCGAGGGAGACCTCGGCCTCGTCACCAGGCAGGAAGAGCGACTGAATCGCCCCATGCTGGCCATCCTCAACCATCCGAACTGGGGCGGCATGATACCGGTCGAAGATTGGCAGGCCCTGCACGATCTCGTGTGCTTCGAGGTGATGAACGAAGTCATCACCAACAACGACAACGCCGGCGACGAGAAACGCCTGGGCACCGACCGCCTGTGGGACGTGGCCCTGGCGGCGCGGCTGTCGCGGCTGGGCCTGGGGCCCCTTTACGGCGTCGCCGCCGACGACACACACGACGCACAATCCGCCGGCGGTTTCGGCTGGATCATGGTCCGCGCCAAGGACCTCTCGCCTGAGAGCCTGATCGACGCCATGAAAAAGGGCGAGTTTTACGCGTCGACCGGTGTCCGCCTCAAAGACGTCCGCCGCGACCCGAAGGCCTATACCGTTGAGGTCGATCCTGAGCCGGGCGTCACATACACGATCCAGTTCATCGGCACCCTGCCCGGCTACGACCGCGGCAAGGAAGATACCAAGAACGACAAGGGTGAACTTCTACCGCCCACGCGGCGCTACAGCGAAGACATCGGCAAGGTCCTGAAGGAAGTCGCCGGCACGAAGGCCACGTTCGCGCCCAGCGGCAAGGAACTTTACGTGCGGGCCAAGATCATCTCGTCGAAGTCAAGGCCGGGGCCGGGCGAGAAGAAGTTGCCTGCCGTCGAAACGGCATGGACGCAGCCGATGGTCATCGCGCCGCAAGCAAAGTGACGCTGTTGAAGTCACGCTCGCGCTGGTCGGCTCAGGCTTGACGGCCACCGGGGCTCGTCGCTAGAATCAGGACGAGGAGTGGAAAATGAAACTTATTGTCACACTTGAGCGGGACGAAACCGGGATGGTCGTTGCCGAGTGCCCCGCCATTCCCGGCTGTATCTCCCAGGGCAAGACCGAGGACGAGGCCCTCTGCAACATCCGCGAGGCGATTCAGGCGTGTATCGAATCGCGTGCCGCCAACGGTATGCCGCTGACGGTGGCTACGCGTGAGATCGAGGTCTCCGTGTAATGCCCAAGTTGCCCGTGATCTCAGGCGCTGAGGCCGTCAAAGCGTTTGAGCGCGCAGGCTGGCGTCAGGACAGGCAACGCGGCAGCCACGTTATCATGCTCAAGCCGGGGCAGATCGCAAGTCTCTCGATCCCCCAGCATCGAGAATTGGCCCCGGGGACGTTGCGGTCCCTCATCCGTGCGGCAGGAATGAGCGTCGAGGAATTCGCAAGTCTCTGTTGACCTCGAGCGAAAATGGTGGGTGCACAGCACCCACCCTACGTGAACAAATACATCGCCTTGTGACGCACTACCCTACCGCCCCCGCGCGCGATGCTCGGCCGGAAGCCGGTAGGCGCTCAGAAAATACAGTGCAAGCAGCGCGTCGGTCTGGAGAAGTTCGGGGTCCTTGACGCCGGCCATCCGGCAGCGGATCTCCTGCATGAACCAGAACCCGATGCCCAGCCGCACGTCGCGCGCCAGAGCGTATTCCAGCGCCACCTCGTCGGCGCAGCCACGGTCGATGGCGATCTCAACCAGTTGCCTGAGCAGCACGTACAGCCCCTCCACGGCCTCGCGGTACGCGTGGCCCTCCATGAGGTCGCGTATGCCGGGCAGTGCCTCCGCCAAGGCATCGGCCTTCCGGCGGTCGCGGTCGTCCTTCGGCAGCGTGCGGGTGAACGTCTGGATGCCCCGCCGCACGTTCCGGAAAAGTTTACCCAGCCGCGCGCCGGGCGCGATCGTCTCGCCCGTCAGGTAGACGTAGAAGTCGCCGGGCCGGCCAAGGAGGTTGCCCATGGCAATCGCCAGTTGCCGGCGGACGACGGGGTTGGCGGTCTGGTGCATGCGCGGCAGGATTTCCCAGACGGCCTCAAGGATGCCGAGTTTCGAGACGGCCTCGGCCGAGGACGCCGTCACGCGGTCGGGGCGTTTCTCTTCCAGCAGGCGCAGCAGGTGCCGCACGGCCTGCCGCCCGCCGATGTCGCCCAGCGCCCGGGCGCAGGCGTCCTGCACTTCCGGCGAGCCGTCCGCCAGGCCCTGCGTCAGCGCGGGGATGGCCCGCGGGTCGCCGATGTCGCCCAGCGCCAGCGCGGCATCCGACCGGATCGCCGAGGTGCGGTCGAGCAGCCGCCGGACCAGCGCATCGACGGCCTCGGCCGATCCCACGCAACCCAGCGCCCGCGCCGCCTCCTCGCGCACCAGCGGGTCGGGGTCCTCCAGGCGCCCAACAAGGTCGGCCACGGGGGCGTCGGAGGCGTCTTCCATCTTCCGCAGCGCCCGGGCTGACCGGCCGAAGCGGCCGGGCTTCTTGATCGCCTGGAGCGCATGGGCACAGGCGTGCTGGACCTCGGGCAGCGGGCACGCGAGGCCCTCGACCAGCGCCGGAATGGCCCGCGGGTCGCCGATCTGCCCCAGCGCCTGGGCGGCATCGGGCCGGATCGGCGACTGCGGGTCCTTGAGGCGCGCCATCAGCGCATCGACCGCCTCCGCGTCGGTCGAGCCGATGCGGCCCAGCGCCCGCGCCGCTTCCTCGCGGACCTCGGGGTCCGGGTCGTCCAGGCGGTGGACCATCTCGTCGATGGCGATGTGGCTGGAGGCGCCGTCCATCGTCCGCAGCGCCCGGACGGCCTCATACGAACTGGGCGCCCCGCCGATGGTGCTCAGGTTCAGGAACGTCCGGAACACGCCTGGCGTAAACAGGCGGCTCACCACAAAGCCCACGGGCTTCTCGCTGCCCTCGCGGATCTTAAGGAGCGCCAGGACGCTGACGATCGACAGCGCGCTCGACACGAGGGCCACCACGTGGAACCCGCCGATGACGAAGCCCTGCCAGAGTTCGTGGTGGAAGCCGCTCAGCGCATCGCCCAGTTTGCCGCCCAGGAACGATCCGCCCGCCGAGATCGCGGCCACCAGCGCCATGTGCCACGACAGGTACGCGTTGCGGTTCTTCTGCGGCGTCAGCGTCAGCATCAACTGGCCCATGCCGTCCCAGAAGCCGGCCGCCATGAGGCCCGCGATCGCGGCCGTGATAATGAGCATGTACGGGTAGTTGCTCGGCGTCATAAAAAAGCAGCCGGCCCACATCGGCAGCGGGTGCAGTGCGCCGAGGAGGACGGCGGGCTTGCGGCCGAAGCGGTCCATGACGATGCCCCAGGCCGTCCCGGTGGCCACCATCGCCACCTGGATGATGGCGGCGTTTATGCCCAGCCATGTCATCGGCGCCCCGATGCCGCCCTGCCCCACGTCGGCGGTGATGTAGGGGGCCACGAACGGGCCGAGGACGTTGGTCGAGAATGACCACGCCCCGATGGCCAGGGAGAACCCGAGGAAGTTCCGGTTCCGCAGCGGCTCCGTAAACTCCCGCCAGCCGAGCCGCTCCCGCTCGGCCTTGACGGAGGGCTCCGGAATGGCCGCGTGCAACAGAATATCCAGGACGCCCACCAGGCCGCCCACGGCAAAGATGGCCGCGTAGACATAAAATATATCGACGATCTTCAGGTGGTCCAGGGCGAACGTCGCGCCGAAGAACCACAGGAGGTTCCCGGCCCTGACGATCGCCGCGCGGCGGCCGAAGAAGGTGGCCCGGATGCTCTCCGGCACAAGGTCCGCCATCCACGACCACCAGCCCGAGGCCGTGGCCGTCATCAGCAGCCAACTGACGACCAGGCCGCCGGTGACGATCTTGGCCCCCAGGGGCTTCTCGCCCCCCTGCGCCACGTACACCGAAACACCCGCCAGGACGAAGCCGAGCAGGCGGTGCAGAAGGTGCCCCACCATCCATGAGCGCTTCCGCGCAAGCGTCCGGCTGTAGACGAAGATCGCCACCAGGTGGAAGAGCGACGCCAGTTGCACCAGCGACACCATGTTGCCGAGTTCGCCCGGCGTGGCCCCCAGGTCGTTCTTGTAAAAGACCGTCAGGATCTGTTGCGGGGCGCAGGCGGTGTACCACGCGGCCCCCATGATGCCGGCGGCGATGTTGATGCGCATCGCACGGCGCAGATCGCTCGGCGTGATGGGACGGCCGGCCGTGTCAACCGGCATCCCGCTTGAGTGCATCGCTGGGGTCACGGCTTGCATTGTTGATCGTATCCACTCATTTATAAACACCCGCTACCGTAGGGGCAACCCTACGTGGTTGCCCCACGTCGTCCGCGTGGACAACGTCAGGGCGGCCACGCAGGGCCGCCCCTACGTTACTGTTCGTCCAATATCCGTCGCACCAATGCCACGGCTTCCTCTTTCGAGGTCGCGCGGCCCTCGAGTTGCGCATCGTAGACTTGCTCCAGAACCTGGCGGAAGAGCGGCCCCGGCGCAAGGCCCATCCGGATGAGGTCGTTGCCCGTCACGAGGGGCGCCGGCTTGACTTCCTCGCGCCCCATGGCCCGGTAACGGGCCATCAGGGCCTCGTAGGCTTCGGCTGTGCCGCCCGAGGCCAGGCAATCGGCCCGCCACAGTTCCGCCAGTTCTTCAAACCCGTCCTCGGCAAAGAGGCGCTTCAGGCGGGCCTCGCGCATCTCGTCGCAGCACATCAACTTCATGTGCGAGCGCACCAGCCACGTCACGCGGCGGGTCTGGAGGGTAGAGAGGCGCAGGCGGTTGCAGATTTGGCGGGCCGTCTCTTCGCCGACCCGCTCGTGGCCGTAGAAGGTCCGCCGCCCATCGCGCACGGCGGCGGTCGGAGGCTTCCCCAAGTCGTGCAGGAGGCCCGCCATCGCGAGTTCAAACGTCGGCTCCCGCAGGTACTCGACGCACAGGATCGTGTGCGTGAAAACGTCGCCCTCGGGATGATGCGGCAGGCCCTGCATCGTGCCGTGCATGGCGTCGATTTCGGGCAAGAGGACTTTCATCAGGCCGAGAGAGTCCATGAGTTCCAGGCCGCGCCGCCGCCCGGCCGGGAGGGCCGTGAGGATGCGCTCCAGTTCGGCGGCCACGCGCTCGCCGCTCACCAGGGCGACTTTCGGGGCAAGTTCCCGCACGGCCGCAGCCGTGCCGGACTCGATCTCAAAGCCCAACTCGGCCGAGAACCGCACCGCCCGCAGCATCCGCAGGTGGTCCTCCCCAAACCTGTCGCGCGGCCGGCCGATGGCCCGGATGATGCGGCCCTCAAGGTCATTGCGGCCGCCGACGTGGTCGATCACCTCGCCCGATTGCGGGTCGAGAAACAGGCCGTTGATCGTGAAGTCCCGCCGCAGGGCGTCGTGGCGGGCATCGGTGAACGTGACGTGGTCCGGCCTGCGGCCGTCGGTGTAGTCGGCATCGCTGCGGAACGTGGCGACCTCGACCTCCAGCGGCCCCTCGATGACCACGACGACGCCGAACGCCGCCCCAACGGCGATGGTCTTCTCGAACAGCGCCTGCACCTGTTCCGGCCGGGCCGAGGTCGCCACGTCGTAATCTTTCGGCGGGCGGCCAAGCAGCAGGTCGCGCACGCACCCCCCCGCCAGGAGCGCCTCGTGCCCGGCCTCGCGCAGGCGTACGATAACGGCTTCAGCCAGTTGTTTCTGGGTTACCATGTCAGGGGAGCGATTATCATACCATTTCGGCCCCGCCCCGTAAAGACGGGCGAAGGCCGCGCGGCGTGTCAGAAAAAAGTCTTACCGCAGAGAACGCAGAGAGCGCGGAGGAGGAATTGAGCGAGAAACGGCCGGCGGCCTCACCTGTCACATTTAGCCGGCGGACTTGTCCGCCGCGTGTTGCCTCTGAAACGGCAACAACGGCGTCCTCACGCCAAGGCGCAAGGACGCAAAGAAAGATGGGGTCAGAAACAACCTACGGCCTGCCCGGTCACATTTAGCCGGCGGACTTGTCCGCCGCGCGTTGCCTCTGAAACGGCAACAACGGCGGCCTCACGCAGAGGCGCAATGACGCGAAGGGGGCGAAAGACGACAACGGATTTAACCGCGGAGGCCGCGGAGAACGCGGAGAGAAACCAAGGCTCCTTTTTTAAGAACCAAAGAAGCCTTTCTCTACATCGCCAGGGAAACTGACCGCCCCTTTCGGGGCGGTGGAGCACCGGCCGCTGCACAGCGGGCGGTGCGCAACCCGTGGGAGCGTTCGTCTTTTAATACATCCGCCCCTTTAGGGGCGGCGGAATTCTTGCGCCGCGCGGCGGATCAATGTCCTTTCGTCAGTGCGGACACCTCCTTCGCCCCGCCGGGGCGAAAAGAGGATATATATCATCCGCTTTCCACGGGTTCCGCGTCGGGCCGCAAGCGGCCGCGCCGCTCCACCCGCGGCTACAACCCATCGCCCCGTTGGGGCGAAAAACGGCCCCGCCCCGTAAAGGCCGGCAAGGCCGCGCAGCGACTTAGAAAAGAGGATTTAACCGCGGAGAACGCCGAGAACGCGGAGAGAAACCAAGGCTCTTTTTTTCTAAAAACAAAGATCAGTTTTTTAAACCCAAGAAGTCTTTCTCTGCGTTCTCTGCGTTCTCCGCGGTTAAACTTTTCGGTTAAACTTTTCTATAGCGGCCGCAATGACGCGAAGGAAAGGGCAATGAGAGTATCGGTATTGCGTACCCCGAAATCCCTGGTCTGCATTCCTAAGGCATTCCGTACTTAGCGTTCGGCGGCAGCGGTTCGGCCCAGTAAAGTTTGCGAACGAGTCGCAATGCGCCCTTAAACTGATTTGCTCTTTCCTCGTCCGGAAGCAACTCGTCGTGTTCCCCGAACCATAATGTAATCGTTCCACCATCCTCCGCCGTGAAGTCGTACCGCTGGAGGACGCATGGCTTAACGGCGGGCGCCCCCGGCGGCGGCGCAGTCAGTATCATGCCGCCTTTCCCATCGTCCTGAGGGTATATGGTAATGTCACCGAACTCGAGATCAATTTGGCCAAAGTAAGACCACTCCACGGTCGCGTCCAGCGGAGCAGACCCACTACCAGGTCCAAGGCCGGTGGGCTGCCTTGTGGGCACGGGGGTCGGCAACCCAATGTTTTTCGCCATCGCTTTCACCAAGTTAATTTGCGTGTTTGGCCCGCGATTTTCCATGATGTCCTCCGCTTCTTGCATGCCCTCAGATTACTTCGTTCCTGGTGTCACGGCAACAGGCGCACCTTAAGGGGCACGCCAGATTAACTTGTTGTTCTCGTCAAACAGGTTCAAGAATGGCCTGCCCTCGTTTACGATCAGGCTGGCGCGGGTTTGGAAGTTCTCGTCGTGCAGATAAAGCCGCGGCACGTCAAAACTCACAACCATCTCAACGCGGGGCATGCCGTTATCGCCGAACAGACTGAGCCTTGGCTCTTCCATGTGGCCAGCACCTCCGATTCTCCCCGCTAAGAGGTGCATCACGGCCAACCGCGCTCGAGCCTTCCCATCTTCAGCGTATAGTTCAAGCACCGGCCCGTTACCGGCCGGAGTAACCAGACCCGTATCTGTCTTAAACGGTACCGTTTCCTTGCCCATGCCCAGCGAAGCCCTGACCTTGCCGTTCTCGTCCTCGACTACAAAACGGTTTGCCCGGACTTCCTTGACCGCGCCCCCGCCAGCCGGCGCTGCCGCCATTGTCGGCCCGAAGGTTCCGGCCAGAATCCAGACGCCGAGGGCCAGGCCCACGGCGGCCAGCAGCCAGCGGTTCAGGCGTCTTGCGGAAGCCAGCCCCTTTTCCAGATTCTCAATGCGTTCGTCTGTCGTCATGGTCAGGCCCCTTTCGTTCCGAGAGTTGCAGTCATTTACGGATCGCCCCCCGTGGACGGAATCAGGATTCGAGAGTCATGCTATCGGTTGGCGTGAATCATTGCAAGCCCCGTCCGTCGCGCAGTACGTCAGTTGCGAAGGGGTCAGGAGCCTTACGGATAGGGCTCCAGACCCCTTCGTAACTGACGCACTGCCCCGTCGCCGGAGAAGCCCTTGTTCGCCCGGCGCCGCGGGCTTATGATATGCCATACTGGGGTTGGAGAAGAATCGCAGCCTATGGCTGAAGCCGCGGAGAAAATCGAACGGTTCCTGGCCCGGCCAACCGCCCAGTGGCTCTTTCGCGCCATGACCGCCAAAAAGCCCGGCGGCAAATGCCGGCTCCAGCGGTTCTTCGAGGCCTACGCCGACGGCAGCGTCCGGTGGTACCAGCCGCAGTTCGCCCTGCCGTACCTCTTGACGGAGTACGTGCGCAAGAAGGCCGGCGCCAAGCGCGAGACACTCGCCGGCCGCATCCTTGGGAACCCCGCGACGCGGCGGGGCTTGGTGGCCACGATCCGTAGCGTCGGGCACCTGGGCATCAGCCAGCCGCAGCAGTTCCTCGCCCCGCTGATGGTCGTCTGGAACTTCACCCAGGCGTGCAACCTCCAGTGCAAGCACTGCTACCAGGAGGCCGGCAGGCGGCACGACGATGAACTGTCGCTCGACGAGCAAAAGCGCATCGTCGACATCCTCGCCGAGCGCGACGTGCCGATGATCGCGTTCTCGGGCGGCGAACCGCTCATGTCGCCCACGTTTCTGGAGGTCGCCCGCTACGCCGCCGACAAGGGGCTGCACCTGACGGTCGCCACCAACGGCACCCTGTGCACGCCCGACCGCATCAAGGCGATGGTGGATGCGGGGCTAAAGTACATCGAGATCAGCCTCGATTCGACCGACCCCGCGAAACACGACGCCTGGCGCGGCGCCGACGGGTACTGGCAGCGCGCGGTCGCGGGCATCCGTAGTGTCATCGCAACGCCGGGCGTCCGCTGCGGCGTCGCCATGACCATCACGCGGTGGAACCTGGACGAGATGGAGCCGATGATCGAGTGGTGCATCGCCGAGGGGGCAAACGCCTTCTACGCCTTCAACTTCATTCCGACCGGCCGCGCGCGGGATGTGGTCGACCAGGACCTCACCCCCGCCCAGCGCGAGCGGATGCTCGGGGTGCTCCAGAAGTACCTCGTGGACGGGCGGATCAGCATCATGTCGAGCGCCCCGCAGTACGGCCGCGCGTGCCTGGAACTGGGCGACCCGACCTCGCCCGTCAACACAGGCCACTACGGCCACGGCGGCGGCAAGATGACCCGCATTTTCGCTAGGTACGTCGGCGGCTGCGGGGCGGGGCGGGCGTACTGTGCGATCCAGCCCAACGGCGACGTTACGCCGTGCGTCTTCATGCCCATAAAGGTAGGCAATCTGCGGACCGACCCGTTCGAGACCATCTGGAACCACCCCACGATGAAACTCCTGCGGGACCGTGGCGACCGCGAGGGCCACTGCCGCACCTGCGACTACAAGTTCAACTGCGGCGGCTGCCGCGCGAGGAGTTGGGGATACTTCCACGACCTGCGCAAGGCCGACCCCGGCTGCAAGTTCAACCTTGCGGCATGGAACAGACTGGCGGGAGGCAGCGGCGAGAAGGCCGGGGCCAAGCAGGCGTCCGGCCCCGGATAGGGTCGGAGTCGGTCCTCACTTCGCGCGAGTCAAAAGCCAAATTGGTTGACAGTTTCGGGGCCGCCGTTTTACAATCATCACGCCGAGGGGGTTTGGGCAAGGCCGTTACCACGTTCAGGATCGCAACGGGCGGAAAAAGTGCGCTTCGCGCGGGGCGAAGCGACAGATAAGCGGGTGGCGGGTCATCATGCGCATTCTGATGCTTGGGTGGGAGTTCCCGCCCTTCATTAGCGGCGGCCTCGGTACCGCCTGCTACGGCCTCGCGAAAGCCCTCAGCGACCTCGGAACGGAGATCCTCTTCGTCCTCCCGCGCGGCAGCGCCAATCAGCGGCTGGACCGCGTTCACGTCGTGTCGGCCAACGGTAAGGGGGGCCCCCACAGCCGGTCTCACACCTACTGGACCGTCGATGGCCTGGAACACGTGAAACTCATCCCGGTCGGGGCGGCCATTACCCCGTACGTCACGGAGCAAGAGTACCTGGAGCAGCACAATCGCGAGGAGCAGGCCAAGGCGACCACGGTCACCGAGAAGACCGGGGCCAAGCCGCCGGCCGCGGACCCAAGCCTGCCGACGAGCCTCGGCATCTTCGCCGCGCCCAACATTTACGCCGGCGACCTCTTTTCGGAGGTCCACCGCTACGCCCGCATGGTGGCCGAGATCGCACGCACCAGCGAGTTCGACGTCATCCACGCGCACGACTGGATGACGTACCCGGCGGGCCTTTCGGTGGCGGCCCTTTCGGGCAAGCCCCTCGTGGTGCACTGCCACTCGACGGAATTCGACCGTAGCGGCACCAACGTCAACCAGCGGGTGTACGACATCGAGCGGGCGGGGTTCCACGGGGCCTCGCGCGTCATCTGCGTCAGCCGCCTGACGCGCGACCTCGTGACCAGCCGCTACGGCGTGCCGGAGTCGAAGTGCCGCGTCATTTACAACGCCATCACGGTCAATGGAGAGCCGATCTTCCACCAGTGCCGGCAGATCGAGAAGGACGACAAGATCGTCCTGTTCCTGGGGCGGATCACGATGCAGAAAGGGCCTGAGTACTTCCTGGCGGCGGCCAAGAAGGTCGTCCAGGTGATGGACAACGTCAAGTTCATCATGGCCGGCTCGGGCGACATGATCAAGCGGATGATCGAACTGGCGGCCGCCATGGGCATCGGCCACCGCGTGACCTTCACGGGGTTCCTGCGGGGCGACGACGTCGACCGCATCTTCGAGATGGCCGACCTGTACGTCATGCCCTCGGTTAGCGAGCCGTTCGGCCTGGCGCCGCTGGAGGCGCTGTCGCACGACGTGCCGGTCCTGATCTCGAAGCAATCGGGCGTCAGCGAAGTGCTGGTGCACGCGCTGAAGGTCGATTTCTGGGACATCAACGAGATGGCCAACAAGATCATCGCGGTGCTGCGGCACCCGCCGCTCCGCAAGACCCTCCGCGAGCACGGCTCGTTCGAGGTCCGCAAGTTCGCATGGTCGGATGCGGCCAAGGCGTGCGTGGACGTCTACCAAGAAGTTAACGAATAGTTTCAAGTTTCAGGTTTCAAGTTTCAAGTTAAAGGATCCAAAGTACAGATTCGGGCGAGGTCGTGCATGGCGACCATCCACCGTTTTGAGGATATCGAGGCTTGGCAGAAGGCACGGGCATTGACGAAGGCACTGTACGCTGTCTCGGCGAATGGCCCTTTCTATCGCGATTTCGGCCTCCGCGATCAATCGCGCCGCGCCGCCGTCTCCATCATGGCCAACATCGCCGAGGGCTTTGAACGGGACGGCAACAAGGAATTCCTGCAATTCCTCGCCGTGGCGAAAGGATCCTGCGGGGAATTGAGGTCGCACTTGCACGTCGCCCTCGACCAAGGCTACATGACACAGGAGCAGTTCAAGTCGGCTTGTCAGCAAGCCGTGGAAATCAGTCGGATGATTTCGGGGTTGATGAATCACCTGCGCCAGTCTGCCATACGGGGCGGTAAGTATAAATGACCCCTGGCGTCCTCGGTCCGTTCTCTTTTAACTTGAAACTTGAAACCTGAAACTTGAAACTTCTTGTCGGCTACGAGGTCTAAAGAATGGCTAGCGTTTGCTTCTACTTCCAGGTCCACCAGCCGTTTCGACTGCGCCGGTACAGCGTTTTCGACACGGACACGAACTACTTCGACGACTACAAGAACGCCGAGATCTGCCGCAAGGTCGCCCAGAAATGCTACCTGCCCGCCAACCGGCTGATGCTCGAACTCATCCGCCGCTACGGCAAGGCGTTCTCCATCTCCTACTCGATCACGGGCGTTGCGCTGGAGCAGTTCCAGAAATGGGCCCCGGAGGTGACCGACTCGTTCCGGGCACTCGTCGACACCGGCCAGGCGGAGATTCTGGCCGAGACGTATTACCACAGCCTCGCGTTCCTCTACAGCCGGGAGGAGTTCCGCGACCAGGTCACCGCCCACACCGCCAAGATCGGCGAGACGTTCGGCGTCCGGCCGCGCGTCTTCCGCAACACCGAACTGATTTACAATAACGACCTCGCCCACTTCATCCAGGGCATGGGCTACATCGGCATTTGCGCCGAGGGGGCCGACCACATCCTCGGCTACCGCTCGCCCAATTACCTGTACCGGCCCGTCGGGACCGACCGGCTGGCCCTGATGCTGAAGAATTATCGCCTCTCCGACGACATCGCCTTCCGCTTTTCGGACCGCAACTGGGCCGAGTGGCCCTTGAAGGCCGAAAAGTTCGCCGAGTGGGTCAGCCAGGTCAACGGCAACGGCTACGTCGTCAACCTCTTCATGGATTACGAGACCTTCGGCGAGCACCAGTGGGCCGATTCCGGCATCTTCGACTTCATGTACCATCTGCCCGAGCACATCCTGAAGCAGCCGGACAACGATTTTCTAACCCTGTCGCGCGCGGCCCAGGCATACGCGCCCGTGGCCGAACTCGACATCCCCCACATGATCTCGTGGGCCGACATGGAACGCGACCTTTCGGCATGGCTCGGCAACGCCATGCAGTCCAACGCCCTCCACGAACTCTACCGGCTGGAAGAGGCCGTCAAGACCTCCGGCGACCCGCAACTGCTGCACGACTGGCGCCGCCTCCAGACAAGCGACCACTTCTATTACATGTGCACGAAATGGTTCGCCGACGGCGACGTTCACAAGTATTTCAATCCTTACGAGTCGCCGTACGACTCGTACATCAACTTCATGAACTGCCTGGACAACGTGCGGTCGCGGCTCAGGCGATAATCACGGCGCCGTTGGGGGAGGAGTTGGAGGTTGAGCCGTGAGTGACTATCACATTAACATTTTCTACAGCGACGAGGACAAAGGCTACATCGCCGACATTCCCGACTTGGAGTCCTGCTCAGCATTCGGCAAGACCCCGGAGGAGGCCCTGGCCGAGGTGAAACTCGCCAAGGATGCCTGGCTCCAGGCCGCGCGAGAGGCAGGCAAGCCGGTCCCGCCCCCGCGATATCGCCCTGCCATCTACCAGGCATCGCACTGAGGCGTCGTACAGTTTCCACATCAACTTCATGAACTGCATGGACAACGTGCGGAGCCGCCTGAGGCAGTAACGCGTAGGGTGGGTGCTATGCACCCACGCGAAATTCGGCTGGTTGCTCCCGGCGCCGATTGCGGTATAATCCCTAATGTGGCATGGGCCTCAGGGTCGTTTCTGCCAGCGGCTTGGCTGGCAGGGCGATGGGGCGTTAAGAACCAGTTGCCGAGAGTTGCGCAATGAAGCAAACGCGGGTGTACGTCGACACCTCGGTGATCGGCGGCTGCTTCGACAAGGAGTTCGCCAAGGAAAGTCTGGCGCTGGTGCAGGCGGCGCGAGACGGGCGGTTCGTGCTGCTGCTTTCGGACCTATTGGGTGATGAACTGCGGGGTGCCGCCCCGGAAAAACAGGCCGTCGTGACCGCTTTGCCGGCAGATGCCTTCGAGGCTGTGGTGAGAAACGACGAGACGGCTCGGCTGCGCGATGCTTATCTGCTGGCAGGAGTGGTTGGCCCGCGACACGCAGTTGACGCTCACCACATTGCGTTGGCGACGGTCTGGCGGGCAGACCTTCTGGTGAGTTGGAACTTCAAGCACATCGTGCATTGGGATAAAATACGGGGGTTCAACGCGGTCAACCTGCAGGAGGGGTACCCGCCGATTGAGATTCGCTCGCCCCAGGAGGTCATTTAGATGAAGAAACCCAAGGAATTCGATTGTGTCAGGTTCAAGGACGAGTTGCAGGCGCGCCTCATGCGTGAGTACAAGGGGCTGACGGAAGAACAGATTCGTAAGCGCACCGCCCGAAAACTGGCCACCTCCCAAAGCCCGATCGCCAAACTGTGGCGCAAGTTGCAGGCTCGCGGCAAGAAACAGGCCCAGGCGGCCGGCCCACGCCGCGCGGCTACGCGATCGCGCCGCAGCCGCTCTCCTGTGTGACGGACCGGCCGACTTCGCCGGGCCAGGTCACCGCCAGCAGCATTTTTTGTACTTCTTGCCGCTGCCGCATGGGCAGGGATCGTTGCGCCCGGCCTTCTTCACCGGCTGGAGGGGCAAGAACGGGCCGTCGGGCACAACGTCATCCAGGTCGTCCGGGTAGTCCGCGTCGTCCGGTTCTTCCCAATGGTCTTCCGGCAGAAGGGGCCGGCCGAACAACCTCTCGGCCGCAGCCTCAAACTTCGCCTGAAGGTCGGGAGGGAGAAAAGACGTTTTTCGCGCGGCCAGTTCTTTCGGGACGAGCCCAAGGCCCTCCACACCCAGTTCCTTGCGCACAGTCTCCCAGCACCCGCACACCATGGTGTCAACACGGTCGGCGGCGTGTGCCCGCTCGATCAACTCCGCGGCCTCGGCGGCCTTCAAATCCAGGAGATCGGCGACGAGGAGGCCGTTGAACGTCTCGTCGGACTGCTCGAACTTCGACAACGCCTCGCACAGCATCTTCACCACGTCATCGCGGACCTGGTCGTGGCGCCTCGCCAGTTCCTTCAGGCCCCCGGAAGCGATGGTGCGGGGATAGACGCCGTGCCGATCATCCAGCAGGTAATCGCGGAGCGGGGCCGTCGACGCCGGGCCGATCCATGCGAAGACGTGCGGAAACTCGTCCAAATACCAATCGTCGTTGAGTCCGTCCAGCGGGTCCATCATCTCAAGCAGCGGGCCGATCGCCTCCGCGGCGCGCAACTGGGCCAGGCCACGCCAGGCATGAATCGGCGCGTAGCCCGACACGTCGTTCTCGTCTTCCGGCCAGTCGAACGGCTCCGCCCACTGCCGCGCGATCGCCAGCAGTTCCGGCACGTCGGCGGCCGTCAGGGCGAGTGCCGCGATGTAGTCGATCTCGCCGGTTGTCCACTGCCACATGCCGTGCGGATCGCCGAAGCGCTCCAGGCGCCCTCGCAGGGTTTCGGCTCCGCCGGCGCCGCTCACGGGGTCGGCTTGCGAGTTCTCAGCACACATGTCTCCTCCGGATTACAGGGTTCAATCGGGGCGTCCGCGAGCCCCGCCCCCGCGCGCGTTGATTATCGCGATTCCCCGGCCAACTGCAAGTCGGCGGCAGCGTCCAGGCTATTGCTGACGCGGGCGCCGAGATTCCGCGCGGCGGGTCGGGAGACCCGCCGCGCATAGGGCTACCGGCAGGCGTGCAATGCCCTGACGGCCTTCACTTTTCTCTTTTCACTCTGCACTCTTCACTCTGCATTCTGCACTCCGCACTCCGCACTAACAATTGCATCCCCCAGCGCCGCGGCCTATAATTTCAAGCGCGGGTGTTGTCAGAACGGGAGGGCCAGGGTGCCTCGCGATATCCCTGTCGGAAACGGCAACTTCCTTATTTGCTTTGATTCCGACTACCAGATTCGGGACGTGTACTTCCCCTACGTGGGCCAGGAGAACCACGCCGGCTGGGGGCCCTGCCGCTTCGGCGTCTGGACCGAGGGACATCTGGTCTGGACCTCCGACCCGGGATGGCAGAAGTCGCTGAAGTACCTCAAGGAAACCCTGGTCACCGACGTGTCGCTGGTCGACGACAGCCTGAAGGTGCGATTGCAGTGCAGCGACGCCGTAGACTTCAACCGCAACGTCTTCGTCAAGCGCATCGAGGTGACGAACCTTTCGGACCGCCGCCGCGAAATCCGCCTCTTCCTCCAGCAGGACCTCTCGATGTACGGCACGAAGGTGGGCGACACGGCCTACTACGATCCGCGTCTCTCGGCCGTCGTGCACTACCGCGGGGCACGGTACATGCTGGCCACGTTCTCGCGCAAGGCACCCGACGGCGCCGACAAACACGGCGTGGACATGTTCGCCACCGGCACGTGCGGCTTCCGCGGGGCCGAGGGCACCTGGCGCGACGCCGAGGACGGCGCCCTGGGGGGCAACCCCATCAGCCAGGGGGCCGTCGATTCGACGATCGGCCTTCAGGTGACGCTCGACCCCGGCGCCTCCGAAACGGTCTACTACTACATCGCCGCCGCCCAGTCATACGACGAACTCCACAAGTTGCAGCAGATCGTCAAGGCCCGCTCGCCGGCAGGGATGCTCGAGCGGACCATCGGCTACTGGCGGGCCTGGGTCAACGGGCCGGCGCACAACTTCGGGAACCTTCCGCCAAAGGTCCAGGAACTGTTCAAGCGCAGCCTCCTCGTCGTCCGCAGCCAGATCGACAACCGCGGCGCCATCATCGCCGCCAACGATTCCGACGTCATGCAGTTCTCGCGCGACACTTACTCCTACATGTGGCCGCGCGACGGCGCCCTGGTGTGCCACGCGCTCGACCTGGCGGGCTTTCCCGACATCACCCGCCGCTTCTACGTCTGGTGCCGCGACGTCCTGACCGAGGACGGCTACCTCCTCCACAAGTACAACCCCGACGGCACGCCCGCCTCTTCCTGGCACCCGTGGATGGTCGACGGCAAGGAGCGGCTGCCCATCCAGGAAGACCAGACGGCGCTGGTTCTGTGGGCGCTGTGGCGGCACTTCTGGATTTACCGCGACGTGGAGTTCGTCCGGCCGCTCTACCATTCACTGGTTTGCAAGGCCGCCGATTTCATGGTGAAGTTCCGCGACGGCGAGACGCACCTGCCGCTGCCCTCCTACGACCTCTGGGAAGAGCGGTACGGCGTCCACACGTACACGTGCTCGACGGTGTACGGCGGGCTGATGGCGGCCCGCAACTTCGCCCAGACGTTCAGCGACCACGAGCGGACCCGGCGGTACGGCCAGGCGGCCATCGAGGTTCGCGACGCCATGGCCAAGCACCTCTGGAGCGAGAGCCTCCAGCGGTTCGTCCGGCGCCTCGTGCCCGCCGATTCCGGCCGCTGGGAGGTCGATTCCACCATCGACGCCAGCCTGTTTGCGATCTTCAAGTTCCACCCCTTCGAGGCCAGCGACCCGCGCGTCGTCTCCACTATGGACGCCGTCTCCAAGAATCTCTGGGTCAACACCCCCGTGGGCGGCATCGCGCGGTACCAGAACGACACGTACCACCGCGTCTCAAGCGACAAGCAGGCTGTTCCCGGCAATCCGTGGTTCGTCTGCACGATGTGGCTGGCCGATTACCTGACCGCCAAGGGATCGACCGTCGAGGCGCTGAAGGAAGCCGTGCCGATCTTCGAATGGGCCGTCAGCCACGCCCTGCCCTCCGGCGTCCTGGCCGAGCAGGTGGACCCCTACACCAACAAGCCGCTTTCGGTCAGCCCCCTGACGTGGAGCCACGGCACGCTGGTCCTCTCGCTCATGGAGTACCTCCAGAAACTGGAGGACCTGCACCGGTGCCCGACGTGCGGCCGGAGCGTCTTCCGGATAGACCGCGGCGGGCGACACCAGATCCGCAGCCATTCCTGGCTGGAGGCCCACCAGGTCTCCGAAGCCGACGAGCAGACGCCCGACCTGGTGACCGTTGCCACGTTCAACGACGACGGCCGGCGGGTCACGCTGTCGTTGAACTCCCGCGACTGCGTGGGTTGCGGCGTGTGCCTGGCCCGGTGCCAGCCGAAGATATTCGAGATGTGCAACGATAAGTCTCTCATCAGCGTCCGGCGCCTCGCCGCCTGCACGCTTTGCCGCGAATGCCAGACGTATTGCCCGATCGGGGCGATCCAGGTGAACGTGGAGCCCGCGCCGAACAAGTGAGGAACCAGCCGGAGTAAGTCGCGCGGTGGGCAGTCTTGCCCACCGCGCGGCGGGCAAG
>JAPLMO010000415.1 GCA_026386995.1 Planctomycetota bacterium
GCGCGGTTCCCGAGCCGGCGACGCTGGCGCTCGTGGCGCTGGGTGTGGCGCTGCTCAGGCGTCGGCGTGGCAACCGCGTGGGTGCATAGCACCCACCCTACATGCTGGCCCTCGGTGCGGCGGCCATGATCACCCGTCGCCGTCGGTCGGGCCGGTAGTTCAGGTAGCGTCAAGCGACAAGCCATCCCGGAGGGCCTCAAGAAGGGCCTCCGGGATGGCGCGTTTATTGGCTTCCTCATCTTCCGTCTGGGGCGACGGCGCCTTCGGCTGGGCCTCGGCCTGCGACAAACCCAGTTCCTTCATCAGGGCCACTTCTTTGGCCCGCTGCCGGAGTTCCGTCTCCCAGTCCTTACCCTGACGGGCGTACTCCGCCGCCAACGTCGTGGTGTGGCTGCCAAGGCGTGTGGCCTGCACCAGCGCTTGCACCAACTTCTGACTTTTCGTGCATATCGGAGTCCATTTCTGACAACTCGCCGACGCCCGCCCATTCTGGCGTGCGTCGCAATTCCGGCGGAAAATGGGCGAAACACGCAAGAAATCCAAAAGGAAGGTTGGAGCGGGCGAAGGGATTCGAACCCTCGACGTCCAGCTTGGGAAGCTGGCACTCTACCACTGAGTTACGCCCGCTTATGCCGAAAATGTTACCCGCCTCCGGCCACGGCGTCAATCTTTTCGCCGCGCCAGGGCGCCGCTCAGCGATTCGCCGGAAGGTTTTCGAGGAACTTCTTGCCGGCGGCGATGTCGTCGAGGCGATTGTTGCCCGCCTCGCGCTCGATGATGATGGCGCCCCTAAAGCCCCCGGCCTCCAGGTTCGCAAGGACTGCCGCAAAGTCGACCTTGCCCGTACCGAGGGGCACTTCCTCGCCCCAGGTCTCACAGGGCCGGCTGGAAGGCGCTGCGTCCTTGCCGTGCATCATGGAGACGCGCGGCCCGAGCGTCCGGGCGGCCGCCACGGAGTCGTCGGAACCGTAGAGGATGAAGTTGGCCGGGTCGAAATTCACGCTGAGGAAATCGCGGCCGAGGCCGTCGAGGATCGCCAGCAGCACGCCGGCCGGTTCCTGTCCCGTCTCAAGGCCCACCGTCAGGCCCGCCGCGTGAAGGGCATCAGCCGCGCGGGCCAACCGCTCGCACACCGGGCCATGGCCGGCGGCGCCCACTTCCGGCAGGAATCCCGCGTGGGTCGTCACGTGACGGATGCCGAGGGCGGCCATCGCGCCGCCCCAGCGGCGGCAGCGCTCGAGCCGCTCGGGAAACACCGCGGCATCGACAAAGCCGCCCGTACGCCGGATGGCGGCAATGCTCGAGTAATCTTCGCCGGCAAACCCGATCATGCCTCCGGGGACCTTCAGACCCGTCCGCTTAAGCGTCTGGCGGATGCGCTCGAGGTTTTTCGGCTCGAGGTCTTCGTCGCCCATGAACGTGAAATGGACGGCCTCGAACCCCAACTTGGAGACTTGCTCCAGTGCCCCGACGGTGTCGGGAATCGCCAGGGACCAGAGGGTGCTGCCGATGAGGTGCTTGGCCATGCCGAAACCTCCCCGTGACCGAGGGTGGCATGCCCAGGCCGCCGTTGCCTGGGCATGCGTACGCCACTGGCCTTCGCATGCCCAGCAAACAGCGTGCTGGGCATGCCACCCGGTTACCGCGACTTACCGCGCGCGTTTGACGATCGGCCGCAGGTGCTTGATGCTGCGCTCGGCCTGCTCGATCGTTCCGCACTCGACCGAAAGGACCAGGTCGCGTTTTGCCTTGCGGCAGATGGCGACGACGCGCTCCCAGTCGATGACGCCGTCGCCGCACGCGCAGCCCACCGGCGTGCCGGTGACCTTGCCGCGCTCGGACTTCGACTGCTGAATCGAGATGTCCTTGGCGTGCACGTGGACCAGGCGGTCCAGGACGCGCGTGAGCCACTTGTAGGGGTCCTGGCCGCCGAGGTAACTGTTGCCCGTGTCGAAGTTGATGCCGACGGCCTTGCTGCCGACGGACTTCTGGATGCGGTCTAGGCCGGCGGGGAGTTTGCTGTACTGCTGGTGCGGCTCGATGCCGATGAGTATGCCGCGCGGCTCGGCCACTTTCGCGGCCTCGGTCAGCGTGTAGCGGATGAGGAAGAAGTCTTCCTCCGCGGTGGTCCACGGCTGCTTCGGGCCCTCGTCGGTATTAACGACCGGCGCTCCGCACTCGGCGGCGAAGCGGACGGCCTGCTTCAGGTACTCGGTGCCGATCTCGGGCTTGGTGAGCGGCGTGTGGGCCGAGAGGCCCGAGAGTTTGATACCGGCGTCCTTGCACGCACGGCGGATGCGCAGGGGGTCGTCGAGCATCGAGACGCTGTGGAAATAGCCGGCCTCGCTCAGGAGTTCGCGGCCCCAGTGGACCATCGGCTCGACGTACTCGTAGCCGAGTTCGGCGGCCTTCAGGACGCCCCACTCGAACGACTTGTCCGCATGACGGACGTATTCCATATTGATGCCAATTGATACCTTGCCCACGCCACGTCTCCTTTCATTGAAGTCCGCCCGCTCGCCGGCCCGATAACGTCCGTGAGCGAGACAGCCTGTGACCAACCCGAAATCCGAACCCACGCCCGAACTCTACCGCATCGGCGACCTGGCCGAGAAGGCCGGCGTCTCCCGCTCGGTCATCGGCACCTACTGTATGTACGCCCTCATCGCCGAAGCCGCAAGAACCCCCGGCGGCCAGCGGCTGTTCAGCGAGGCCGCCATCCGCCGCATACGACTCATCCAGGACCTCAAACGCCGTTACACCCTTCGCGAGATCCGCGAGATTTTCATTCGAGACCGCCTGTAGCAACGCCGCTCGAACCGCAACCGTAATGTCGCGGGCACGTCTGAGCAAGGAAAAATCCTAAACGTGCCGCGGTAACCGCAACCTTACGGTCGCGGCTCGCACGCCAACAGCCTCAATCGCACCATGTTCAGCGCGTAGTTGGCGGCGCGCTCGCGGATGAGTTGCCGGTCGCCCGGGAAGATTTCCTTCGCCGCCACGACGCCCTTGGCGTCGGCCACGGCAAACCACACGAGTCCGACAGGTTTCTCGGCCGTGCCGCCGCCGGGGCCGGCGATTCCCGTAACACCCACGCCGACCGACGCCCCGGTGCGCCCCCGGATGCCCTCGGCCATCGCCCGTGCCACCGGTTCGCTGACGGCTCCGTGCGCAGTGATGAGGCCCTCCACCACGCCGACCGCGCGCACTTTCGATGCGTTCGAGTAGCAGACGGCCCCTTCGAGCAGAAACTCCGAGATACCCGGGACGTTCACCAGTTTGGCGGTCACGAGGCCGCCCGTGATCGACTCGGCCAGGGCGATCGTCGCGTGGCGTTTCGCCAGCAGCGCGACCACGGCGTTCTCCAGCCGCTCCTCGCCCTGGCCGTAGACGGCATCGCCGAGCCTCTGGCGGACCGCCGCCGCATCGGCGTCCAGGAGCGGCGCGATTTCGGCGGGCGTCCCGGTAGCGTAAATATGGATGTCGATCATGCCGCCGTGCACGGCCGTGCCGACTCTCGGATGCCGCTTCGGCGCCATCAGGTCCGCCAGTTTCTCGCCGACGACCGACTCCGGCACGCCGTGCGTGCGGACCGTCCGGATGAGCGTTGCGCGGCCGGGGGCGGCCTGACGCAGGCGCGGCAGGACCTCTTCGCTCAGCATCCGCGTCATTTCCGCCGGCACGCCCGGCATCACGAAGACCTGGGCCTTTGCGACGCGGCCCTCGATGCCAACGGCCGTGCCGATGGGGTTGGGGATGATCTTGGCGCCGCGCGGCAGGAGGGCCTGGCGAAAATTCGACTCGCTCAAGGTCCGGCCGCAGGCCTTCGCCCAGGCCACAAGGTGTGCCTTCGCCTCGGGGCTTTCCGCCAGCGGCACGCCGGCCGCAGCCGCCAGCGCATCGCGAGTGCAGTCGTCAAGCGTCGGCCCGAGGCCGCCCGTGGCGATCACGAGGTCCGCCTCGCCGGCCGCTACGCGAAACGCCTCTTCGATCTCGCGGACGCCATCATCGACCGTCTCGTGCCGCACGACGTGGATGCCAACAGCCGTCAGCGCCCGCGCGATGTCGGCCGAGTGGGTGTCGAGGCGGAGGCCCGTCACCAGTTCGGCGCCTATGCTCAGGATGACCGCCCGCACAACCGCCTCCTGACCGGCATTCAGCCCCCGGTGAATACGCGTATTTAACGTGTGGCGCGCGCCGCAATAGCAGGTGTGGCACGGCTGGCTTGTCCAGCCGGGGGAAAAACGTCGCGGGCCTTCCGCCACGGCTGGGCAAGCCAGCCGTGCCACACCGTGGTGCTGGCGCTAAACACGTACATTCACGGGGGGCTAGATAGCGCGCCCCTGGCGGCGCTGAACCCGCATGAGCAGCCACCCTACCGCGTGAAGTGGAAGACGATGATGTCGCCGTCCTTGACGACATAATCGCGGCCTTCCATGCGGACGCCGCCGGCGGCGCGGGCATCTTTGAGACTGCCCGCCCGCTTGAAGTCCTCGTAGGCAACAACCTCGGCCCGCACGAAGCCCTTCGCCATGTCGGTGTGAACTTCGCCGGCGGCGTCAACGGCGCTGGCGTCGCGGAGGACGCTGCGCGCCGCCACTTCCTTCTCGCCCGCTGTAAAGAACGTGATCCGACCGAGCGCCTGGTACAGGCCCAGGATGACATCTGGCGAGTGCAGACGGTCGAGGCCCATCTCGCCCATGAACGATGCGCGGTCGGTCGGGGGCAGCACGGCAATCTCGGCCTCCAGCGACGCGCACAGGGCCACCATGGGGTCCGCGAGGCCGGCGTACCTGGCCGCGGCCTCCGCGGGTTTGCCGGCTTCGCCTTCGCCAACGTTCAGGACCGTCAGAATCGGTTTCTCGGTGAGCGACGCGAAGCCCTTGAGAATATTGCGCTCGGCGCCGGTGCGGGCGATGCCCTGAAGAGGCTTTTCGGCCTCGAGGGCCTCGCGGCAGCGGCCGAGGAACTCCAGTTCTTTCTTCAGCGCCTCGCGGTCGGCCACGGGCTTGGTGACCTGTTTTTCGAGTTTCTCGATGCGGCGCAGGGTCGTGTCGAGGTCCGAGAGGACGAACTCGGCGTGCAGCGCGTCGCGCTCGGCCTTCGGGTCGACCTTGCCGGGCACGCGCGAACTCTCGAACACCCTGAGGACGCACACCAGGGCGTCGGCCCGGCGCAGGTACTCCATGATGGCCGTGTTCTGCGACGCCAGTTCCGGGCGCCCGGGGTTGAGGCCGGGCAGGTCCAGAAGTTCCATCTGGACGGGCGTGCGCTTCTTGGTCTGGTAATGCTCGCAGAGCCATTCCAGCCGCTCGTCGGGCATGGCCACCATGGCGGCGTTGGGATGGTCAGGCCGCGCCGGGTTGGCGGCGGAGTCCACCGAGCCTTGAGAAAGCGCCGTAAACAAACACGTCTTGCCCGCAAGCGGCAGGCCGACCAGGGCCACGTTCACTGCGTGCTACTCCTTTACAGCGTTTTGCATTCGGGTGATTGCGTGGCGTTTCGCCCTGCCCTCGGCAATTTTGGCCAGGAGGCGCGTGAAGTTCGCCAGGTCCTCGTTGGTGAGGCACTCAAGGGCCGCGACCGTGTTCATAATTTTGGCGCGGCGGTAAGCCTCGACGGCCCGCCGCCCCGTAGGCGTGATCGAGACGTCGATCTTACGTTTGTCCTGCGGGTTAATGGCGCAGAGGACCAGTTTTTCGTCGTAGCGCTGCTCCAGGGCCTTGATGACGCGCGACATCTGGGCCGGCAGGACGCCGACGTGCTGGCGCAACTCGCCCACCGAGAGCGACAGGATGCCCCCCAACGCGTTAAGGGCCAGGAACTCCGATTCCGACAGATCGTACCCGCCCTTCATTTTCTCGCGCTGGCTGGCCACCCAGGCGCGCGTGGTCATGTCGAACATCTGAAGGGCCAGGGTCCGGATAGTCTGTTCGCGACTTTTCACGTGCGACTCCATCTTTGGAACGGACGGGCCTTCAGCCGCCCTGAGCCGGACTCCGGAGTAACTCGCGCCGCCGGGAATCCGGCCTGCGGCAGGCCCGACCACGATCAGGAGGGAGGAGGAGGCGCCGGGGCGGCGCTCGGCGCGGCGGTCCGGTCGCTTTTCCCGCCGCGCGGCCCGGCGCCTTTCTGGATGACCTCCTTCAAGAGCCGCCCGCCCTTGAACCTGACGGTGGTCCTCAAGGGAACCTGAACGCGTTGGAGAGTCCGCGGGTTCTGGGCCATGCGCGCTTTGCGGATGCGCGGTTCGAAGACGCCGAAATCGCGGAACTCCAGGCGGTTGCCCTTGGCGAGTTCCGCCATCATCTCGTCCAGGAACCGCTGAATGAGGTCCTTGACGACGACGCGCCTCAGCCTCATGGCGCTGGCGATACGGTCGATCAGTTCCTTCTTCGTCACAGTCGTCATGGGCATCCCCTTGAGGAATCGGCGACAGCGAGTTGCCAGATGCCCCCGCCTTGTCGGAATTGCTACAAACCCATGCTAGACCGCCGGTTACGTGTCCGCAAGCAAAAAACCTACCGCGTTTTCGCCTTCGATTTTGAATCGCCGCCGCCCGCGCGGTTGCCGCCTTTCGCCCCGCGCCTTTCAGCCACCACGAGGCCCGGGTCCTCGATCATCACGACCGAGTTCGGTGGCACCGAGTGCGTCAGCCACACGTTGCCGCCGATGGTGCTTCCCTTGCCGACGATGGTCTCGCCGCCCAGCAGGGTCGCCCCAGGATAGATGGTCACATCGTCCTCGATGGTGGGATGGCGTTTGGCGCCGCGCACAAGAGCCATCTTCTCGCCCTTCGGGACGCTCTTGGCGCCGAGCGTAACGCCGTGATAGATGCGGACGTTGTCGCCGATCCCGGTCGTCTCGCCGATCACGACGCCCGTGCCGTGGTCGATGAAAAAATGCTCGCCGATGGTCGCCCCGGGGTGAATGTCGATCCCCGTGGCGGAATGGGCGATCTCCGTCATGATGCGCGGCAAAAGCGGCACCTTCAGATCCCACAGTTCGTGCGCGAGGCGGTAGACCGTGACCGCCTCCAGGCCGGGGTACGAGAAGATGATCTCGTCGAGGCTCTTTGCGGCCGGGTCGCCGTCGAAGGCCGCCTGGACGTCGCCTTCCAGCAAATGGCGGACGCGCGGCAGGCGGCGCATGAACTCCAGCGCCGTGTCAGCCGCCAGGTCCCCGCAATGATTGCACTGGCCTTGAGTGCGGCGGCAATCGTGAAGGATGCTCAGGTAGACCTGTTCCGTCAGGAGGCGGTACACCTGGTTAACCCGGTCGCCGATCTGATCCGCGATGTTCTGCGGGGTGAAGTGGCGGCGGCCGAAGTACCCGGGGTACAGGATTTCCTTGAGGCCCTCGATGATTTCCAGGACGGCCTGGCGGCTGGGGAGCGGGCGGTCATCCAGATGGTTGATCTTGGAGATGTCGCCATACGTGGCTACAATATCGGCGATGATCCGGGGCAACTCGTCTTCACGGCTCGGCAGGCCGGTCATCGCGTTTTCGCTCCCAAGTCCTTTTGCAGCAAGGCATTATAACTCACGTTCCGGCCACACGCAAATCTTTGCGCGTTTACCCGCGTAACCCCCCGAAGCAGGGTGCGGTTACTCCTCTTCTTCCTTCGCCTTGGCTGCCGAGTCGATAATGGTCTGCTGGACGTAAGGCGGCACGGGCTCGTAGTGCGAAAGTTCCATCGTGTAGGTGCCTTGCCCGCCCGTGATGCTCCGCAGTTGCGTGTTGTACTGGGCCACTTCGGCCAGCGGGACCTGCACCTTGATCGTCTGCGAGCCGCCGGCCCCGGCCTCCATGCCCATGATGCGGCCGCGGCGGCTGTTGAGGTCGCCCGTGATCGCGCCCAGGTACTCGTCGGGCACCGTGACCGCCAGGTTGACGTACGGCTCCAGGATGACCGGCTTGGCCTTCAGGACGGCGTCCTTGAAGGCCATGCGTCCGGCGATCTTGAAGGCGACTTCCTTGGAATCCACGGCGTGGCTCTTACCGTCGGTGGCGGCCACCAGGACGTCGCTGAATGGGTATCCGGCGATGACGCCCTGTTCGAGGGCCTCGCGGACGCCCTTTTCAACGGCGGGCAGGAACTGCTTCGGGATGGACCCGCCGAACGTATCGTCGACGAACTCGAAGCCCGCCCCGCGCTCTTTCGGCTCGACGCGCACGTACACCTCGCCGAACTGGCCTGCGCCGCCCGTCTGCTTCTTGTGCCGGTAGTGGCCGTCGGCCGTGGCCGAGATCGTCTCGCGGTACGGGATCTTCGGCGGCTTTGTGTCGACTTCCAACTGGTACCGGCGCCTGAGGCGCGCCAGCAGGGTCGTCAGGTGGATGTCGCCCATGCCGCTGACGACCAGTTCGTTCGTCTGGCGGTCGCGGGTGGTCTTGAGGGTCGTGTCCTCTTCGAGGACCTTCGCGAGGCACTCGGAGATCTTCTGCTCGTCGCCGCGCGTCTTCGGCTGAAGCGCCAGCGAGTACATCGGCACCGGCATCGCCGGCTCGGCCATGAAGAGCGGCTCGGCGCCGGAGGAGACCGTGCGGCCGATGGAGAGTTCGTCGACCTTGGCGACGCCCACGATGTCGCCGGCCGCGGCCTGGCTGACCGACTGCGTTTCCTTGCCCTGGACGCGGAGGACGTGGCCGATCTTCGTGTCGCGCCGTTCGTCGCCGATGCGGGCTGGAGAGTCCGCCAGGAGCGTGCCGCTGAACACCCGCAGGTACGACACCTTGCCCACGTACGGGTCGGCCACGACCTTGAACACCTGGGCGACGAGCGGCCCCTTCGGGTCGCTCGTCATGGTCACCTCCGGCGCGTCGGCGGCCGCGCCTTTGCGGGCGGTGCGCGGCCGGGCCTGTTTCGGGTTCGGCGTGAAGGCCACCAGCAGGTCCAGCAACTCGGTAACGCCGATTTCTTTGCGGGCGCCCGCGAAGAGGATCGGGACGACCGTCCCCGCCTGGAGGGCCTTCGTGAAGGCCCCGGCGATCTCCTCGGGCGCGAGTTTCTCGTCGCCCAGGTACCGCTCCATGAGCGCCTCGTCGGCCTCGACGATCGATTCCACGAGTTCGCCGTGCGCGGTCGCCACGTCCATGAGCGCCTCGGCCCCCTCGGCCTTATCGAAGGCGTTGACGACACCCTTGAAGGCCGGGCCCTGCCCGACCGGGACCGACATCAGCCGGCACTGCGGCCCGAGCGCCTCGCGGATCTGGCCGACCACCCGCTCCAGGTCCACGTTCTCGGCATCGGAGCGGTTCACGACGATCACCCGCGCCATCTTCTGGTCCGTCGCGATCTGGAAATATCGCTGCGTGTGGATGTCCACGCCGGCGGCCGCGCTGACGACCAGCACCGCCGTATCGGCCGCGTGCATCGCCCAGAGGCCCGCGCCGATGAAGTCGGCGTAGCCGGGAGCGTCCAGCAGGTTGACGTGCGCCCCCTTCCACTTCAGGTTCATGACGGAGGTGAAGATGCTCGTCTGGCGGTCCTTCTCCACCGGCTCGAAGTCGCTGACCGTGTTGCCTTCCTGCGGCGTGCCCAGGCGGGTCGTGACCCCCGCCGCATGCAGCATCGCCTCGGCCAGTTGCGTCTTGCCTGCCCCGGAGTTGCCCACCAGCACGACGTTTCGGATCGCTTCTGTCTGGACTTCGGCCATCGTTGCCTCCCAACGGGTCGTGTTGCCGACCTGGCGTTCGCCCGCGACTCGCGGTTAAACGCAACTTCGGCGACCGCAAGGCCGTATGCATCGCCTGTCACGGCTCGCTTGCGGCGGCCAGCGCCGCTTCGAGCGTGATCTTGCCTTCGTACAGCGACCGGCCGATGATCGCGCCGGCCACGCCGACATTCTTGAGGCGCCGAACGTCGTCAACCGTCGTCACGCC